>NZ_JBLQUK010000005.1:0-197396 GCF_047872805.1 Qipengyuania sp. ASV99
AAACTTGTTCGTTGTCTTGCTCATAAGGACTCCATCTACTCAAGAGTTGGAGCCTCCGACAATCCCGGGGCGGTTCAGACCATCTCCCTCGATCGCGAGGCAACCCTGAGCGCGCTGGGCCTGACAAACTCGAGGGATACTGGAAATACAGTTCTGACAGTAGATGCGAGACTGACCCGCAAAGGTCATTCTCTTCAGCTGATCCAAACTGATGGACGCAGAGGCTCTCCCAAGGCCGATGAAACTCTCGTCCACCTTGTTCTGCGGGCACGAGCCTGGTGGGAAGAGGTTACCTCGGGCAACATGACCATTGCCGAACTTGCGCGGAGCAAGCAGATCAACAGTTCGTTTGTATCTCGAACCGTCCGCCTCGCCTTCCTCTCGCCTAAAATTGTTGAAGCAATATTGGCGGGCACCCAGCCCGCCCATCTCAGTGCGCAGAAGCTGCGCAACACCGAGCTGCCCCTGAATTGGTCGGACCAGCACGAACTTCTGGGCTTCTGAAACACCTGCATCGCCAATCAGAGCCGGTACCACCGAAATGGCCGCGAGAGAAAACCTCCCGAATTGGCCTGAATGATGCAAGTTGGCTATTCTCTGCAGACCCGAATCAACGCCTGAGTGGCGCAGAATTGCGGGGTTCTCGTGATCCATTTTTATCGTTCTATATCAATGCCTTATGAGTGGCGGAGAGGGAGGGATTCGAACCCTCGGAACCCGTAAGAGCTCAACAGTTTTCGAGACTGCCCCGTTCGACCACTCCGGCACCTCTCCGCACCCTTTTGCGGCGCATCAGCGCTCAGCGAGCGCATTGGCCTGTCAAAAGGGAGCGCGCCCGTTAGCGCAGGCCATGCTACTTGCCAAGCCCTCGCGGACTGATCCGAAAGGCTGCGCGTCCCAAAAAGCGGGCATATCTTGTCGTCTGGCAACACAATCCGCTTGTTTTGCCCGGACGAAGGTCCATATTTCGGCTCATGGACCGCGCTCACTTCTTTTCCAGCCAAGCGGGACGCACCATCAACGCCCCGCGTCAGACCCGCAGTCGCTTTGGAATAGGCGAGGTCGTCCGCCACCGGCTTTTCGATTTTCGCGGCGTGGTCTTTGATATCGACCCAGTCTTTGCCAATAGCGAGGAATGGTACGAATCCATTCCTGAAGATATTCGTCCGCGGCGCGATCAGCCGTTCTATCACCTGCTCGCCGAAAACGAGGAATCGAGCTACGTCGCCTATGTCAGCCAAGGTAATCTGGTGACCGATACCGACGGCGGGCCGATCGATCATCCCACCGTCCCGCAATTGTTTGATCAGTTCAAGGACGGCCGTTACCGGATGCGCCGCTCCCTGACTCACTAACGCGGGTTCTGGCGCGAGGGGGCACGGAGCTTGGCGAGCAAAGCACAATACACGCACGGAACCGTCCGCCAGAGACTCGATCTCGCTTTGCGGCATGAATTGGGCGAAGGCGAGTTGATCGTCTGGCAGGGCATGAAACTCGCACGGGTGGAACCAAAGGGTTTTGCGATTTACTTTTTCGCCATTCCATGGACAGCCTTTGCGCTGTTCTGGACCGCTATGGCGGCGGTTGGCACGAGTGCGATGCAGAACGGCGATACGGGGTTGTTGGGCTGGGCTTTTCCCTTGTTTGGAACCCCATTTATCTTGATCGGTCTCGGGATGCTGGCCATGCCGTTTGTTCCCATGTTTCAACGCGGACGGATCCTGTTTGCGGTCACTGACAAGCGTGTTTTGCAACTCAGCCTGGGACGGGATTTGACCGTCAACTCCGTCCCCTCCAGCCGTATCGGTGATATAGTGCGCCGGGAAAGCGCGGATGGAACGGGCTCGGTCGAATTGTCCCTTTCCGTGGCGATCACCGATTTTGGTGGCCGGCCTTCCAAAAATATGAACGTTGGCCGGGTCGCTGATGTCAGAGGGGCCTATTCCGCCATTTTCCGACTGAGCGAAAAGGACTAGCTTTTCAGCTTCCATCCCGACCGCAGCACGAAATACACTGCGAGTGCGATTATCGCATTCAAGACACCCAACCCGATAGCGGCCACCACCACGTCTGATTGTGTGCCAATGTCGCTCCGCCCCAGAAAGCCGTAGCGAAAGCCCGAAATGACGTAGAAGAACGGGTTGACGCGGCTGACGGCCTGAAATGCGGGGGCAAGATTATCCAGAACGTAGAACGTGCCCGACAACAACGACAGTGGGGCAATCACGAAATTGGAAATCGCCGCATTGTGATCGAATTTCTCCGCCCAGATCGACGTCGCCAGGCCGATCAGCGCGAGCAAAACGCTGCCCATCAAACCGAACCATGCCACCGCCCACCAATGCGCCGCAACAAGCGAGACATCCGGCCACAGCGCCATCGCCAGCGCGACGGTGCAGCCCACCGCCACCGCCCGCGTGACCGCGGCCGCAACGATCCCGCCCATCAGTTCTCCCGGTGACAGCGGCGGCATCAAGAGGTCGATGATTGTCCCCTGGATCTTGCCCGAAAGCAGTGAGAAGGACGAATTGGCAAAGGCATTCTGCATCATCCCCATCACGATCAGCCCCGGCGCGACGAAACTGGCAAAGGGCACGCCGAGCACTTCACGCCCGCCACGCCCCAATGCGACGGTGAAGATGACCAGAAACAGCACCGTTGTTACCGCCGGAGCCCAGATCGTTTGTGTCTGGACCTTGAGAAACCGCCGAACCTCCTTCATATAGAGCGCCAAGAGACCAACGCGGTTTATCCCGGTTATCACCGGAACCCCGCGCGGGCTGAATTGGGTGCCCCCGAATGACTGGGTCGTTGCGGGGGCGTTGCCCAAATTCTGGTTCGCTGAAAGCTCGTCTGTCATCCTTGGGCGACTACGTCCTCTGATGGCAAGAGACAAGCCGCCTGTCTGGATGGCGGAACGGTCTTTGACCGAACGGAGATTGAATAGGTATGAGTTGGACTGACGAGCGCATTGGAACGCTCAAGAAAATGTGGGAAGGCGGCGCAACCGCCAGTCAGATTGCCGAGGAACTGGGCGGTGTCAGCCGCAATGCGGTGATCGGCAAGGCGCACCGGTTGGGCCTCAAATCCCGACCCTCCCCGGTCAAAGCGAATGAGCAGAAAGCGGCAAAGAAGTCGGCCGTCAAAAGCACGCCTGCGATCAAGAAAGCCGCTGCGCCCACACCCGCCACCAAGCCCACGCCCAAACCGGCTGACCGCCCAGCTGGTAACCCGCTGGAACAGGCCGACGCCGCGCCTGCGGCTTCGCCCGGTGTTGATCATGGCGGCAATTCGCAGCCGATCCCTAACCTTGCCCCTGACCTGCCCAAGATCGTTTCGGTCGGTCCGGGCGGGTTCCTGCGTCAGGGACCGGGCGACCAGCAGGCACCGATCCCGCCTGCTCCGCCGCGTCGTCTTGTGCCGGCCAAACCCAGTCCGGAGATCGCTGATAAGACCAGCCTGCTGGACCTTTCGGACAAAGTGTGCCGCTGGCCGATGGGCCATCCGGGTGAGCCAGATTTCCATTTCTGCGGAAACGATGTGAACCCCGGTTTCCCTTACTGTGTTGAGCATTGCGGACGGGCCTATCAGGCTCAGCTGCCGCGCGGTGCGCGCCGTCCCCCGCCGCCGTTGCCGTTTGGCGGTCCGCGAGTGCGCTGATTCGCGCTTCGACCCCGGCTCTGAGGGGGCAGTCTCCGCCTTGCGCTGTGCTGCCCCCACACAGCCGCAACCGAGCTGCCTGACACACTTGACACACTGTCCAGAGGCCAAAATCTCCAAGGGCAAAGTCGCACATGCTTGTCCTTCGGGCCGCGCTCCATTCCGGCCGACAATTGGCCGATCAGGTCCGGCAATTGCCGATATCAGAAATTGCGCCATGCAGAACATGGCTCACCCTCGCCCAAAGACGTGGCTGTAGGAAAGCGAAATGACCAATCCAACCTTCCCTTTCCTGCCTGCGCTTGCGGTGATTGCGCTGTTCGTCCCGGCTGCGGCCCGCGCCGACATGCCCGTGCCCGTGCGCGACATGATCGACGCAGCGATCGCCACCGGGGACGAAGCCAAGGTGCGCATTGTGATCGACATCGCCCGCTCCACCAATCCCGGTGACGGGGGTGAGCTTGATGCGATCCTTGCCCGCTATGAAACACAGCTGGCAGAAGCAAAAGCCGCGCAGGAAGAGGCACAGGTGGCAGAAATCCGCGATGCAGGGCTGTTCGAAAACTGGTCTGGCAGAGGCGAACTGGGCGCATTCCGCGCAACCGGCAATTCCTCCAACACCGGGGTCACTGCCGGCCTCAACCTGAACCGCGAAGGGATCAAATGGCGGCACCGGGTGACCGGGCGGGTCGATTACCAGCGCGCCAATGGGGTCACCACGCGCGAGCAATTCTTGGTCCGCTACGAACCCAATTACAATATCTCCGACGATTTCTACGTTTACGCGCTGGCGCAATATGAACGCGACCGGTTTCAGGGCTTCTCAGGCCGCTACGCCGTGTCGGGCGGGATCGGTTATAAGGTCCTGAACGAGGAAGGGCTGAACCTGTCGCTCAAGGCGGGCCCGGCTTACCGCGTCACTGAATTCGTCGATGGCCGCAGCGAAAGCCGGATTGCGGGGTTGATCGGAGTGGATTTCGACTGGGACATTACCGACAAGCTCAAACTGACGCATGACACCAGTGCTGTCGCGGAGGCCGGGGGTGCGGCGATTGCGATCATCGATTCGAACAACACCAGCATCGATTTGGTGACCGGCCTCAACGCCCAGATCAACAGCAGCCTTGCGGCGCGGCTCTCCTACGCGATCGAATATGACAGCAACCCGCCGCCGGGCGCGGTGCAGACCGATACGCTGAGCCGGGTGACCCTGATCTATGATTTTTAGGTCTGTTTCCGCCCGAACCAGATGACGTGATGCGCGCCCTTGTTATTGGGGCGTGACCGCACCGTGCGTTCCTCAACGTCGAAACCAGCCTCTTTCATACGGCGGCGAAAGCCGTGATCGGGTGCCGCCGACCACACAGACACGATCCCGCCGGGCTTTAATGCATCGCGCGCCTTGGCCATGCCGGTGCGGCTGTAAATGCGATTGTTATCGGCGCGCACCATCCCATCGGGGCCGTTGTCCACGTCGAGCAGGATGGCGTCAAATTTTTCGCAGGTTCCGTCATTGGCATCGTCGATCAGCGCGGCAACATCGCAAATTTTCAGATCGAGCCGGGGGTCAGCAAAGGTATCGCCGGTCAATTCGGCCATCGGCCCCTGCGCCCATTCGATAATCTTGTCCGAGATTTCCGCAACGACCGCCGTTGCGCCGACGCTCAGCCGCGCCAGCGCCGCGCGCAGGGTGAAGCCCATGCCATAACCGCCGATCAGGATGCGCGGATTGTCCGCCTCCAGCCGGTCCAGCGTCAGTTCCGCCAGCTGCTCTTCAGAAAAGCGCATGCGGGTGCTCATCAGCTCATTGTAGCCCAGCACGATCATGAAATCGCGGCCATGGCTGAAAAGTTCGAGCGTCTCGCCGTCTCGAATGGTGACAGTGTCGATAAGTTCGCGTTTGAGCATGGGGTTCGGTTAACCAGTGTTGCCGCAGGAATGAAACGAAAAAGGCCGCCCGGATCGCTCCGGGCGGCCTTTCATGTTTGAAATTGAAGGCGATTAGTCCTTCAGGAAGTCGGGCAGACCTGCGGGGCCATCATTGCCGCCCCCGTCAC
The DNA here is from genome assembly GCF_047872805.1 of Qipengyuania sp. ASV99. NCBI lineage: Bacteria > Pseudomonadati > Pseudomonadota > Alphaproteobacteria > Sphingomonadales > Erythrobacteraceae > Qipengyuania > Qipengyuania sp. ASV99. The sequence continues at coordinate 5,718 of NZ_JBLQUK010000005.1, forward strand.
GCTCGCCGCCGCTGCGTCCGCCACGGTCGCCGCCGCGTCCGCGACCACCACCGCCGCCACCGCGATCATTGCGGGGACCGCGCCGATCGCCGCGATCACCGCCGCGATCAGGACGATCGCCGCGCGGTTTGCTTTCACGCGGCGGACGGGTGTCTTCCAGCTCTTCGCCGGTTTCCTGATCGACAACGCGCATCGACAAACGGACCTTGCCGCGGTTGTCGATTTCGAGAACCTTGACCTTCACTTCCTGACCTTCGCTGACGACGTCAGTCGGCTTTTCAACGCGCTCGTTGCGCATTTCGGACACGTGGACGAGCCCGTCCTTGCCGCCCATGAAGTTCACGAACGCGCCGAAATCGACGATATTCACGACCTTGCCATCATAGACCTTGCCGACTTCGGCCTCTTCGGTGATGCCTTCGATCCAGCGCCGTGCGGCGGCGATTTCATCGGCATTCGAAGAACTGATCTTGATCACGCCTTCGTCGTCAATATCGACCTTGGCGCCGGTTTCAGCAACGATCTCGCGGATCACCTTGCCGCCGGTCCCGATAACGTCGCGGATCTTCGACTTGTCGATCTGCATCGTTTCGATACGCGGAGCATGCTTGCTGACTTCACCGCGTGCGCCGGTCAGCGCCTTGGCCATTTCAGCAAGGATGTGCGTGCGCCCGGCTTTCGCCTGTTCGAGCGCCTTGCCCATGATTTCCTTGGTGATCCCGGCAACCTTGATGTCCATCTGCATGGTGGTGATGCCGTTCTCGGTCCCAGCCACCTTGAAATCCATGTCGCCAAGGTGATCTTCGTCACCCAGAATGTCCGACAGGACCGCGAATTCGTCGCCTTCAAGGATTAGGCCCATCGCGATGCCCGAAACCGGACGTTCGATCGGAACGCCGGCATCCATCATCGACAGGCAGCCGCCGCAGATCGTCGCCATCGACGACGAGCCATTGGACTCGGTAATGTCGGACAGGATGCGGATGGTGTAAGGGAAATCCTCATGGCTCGGCAGCACCGGGTGCAGCGCACGCCATGCCAGCTTGCCGTGGCCAATCTCGCGGCGGCCCGGCGCGCCAAAGCGGCCCACTTCGCCGACCGAATAGGGCGGGAAGTTATAGTGCAGCATGAAGTTCGAGTAGGAGAGACCCTCCAGCCCGTCGATCATCTGTTCGCTGTCCTTGGTGCCCAGCGTGGTGGTGCAGATTGCCTGCGTTTCACCGCGGGTGAACAGCGCCGATCCGTGGGTGCGCGGCAGGAAGCCCACCATTGCGTCGATCTGACGCACTTCGTCGAGCTTGCGTCCGTCGATGCGCTGGCCTTCCTTGAGGATGGCGGTGCGCACGATGTCGGCTTCGAGCTTCTTGACAAGCTTGCCTGCGGTCATCTGCGTCTGGCCATCGGCATCGGCGTAATGCGCCTTGGCCTTCGCCCGCACTGCGTTGAGCGCGTCCGAACGAGCTGATTTGTCGGTCAGCTTGTAAGCGGCAGCGATGTCGTCGCCGACGATTCCGCGCAGCTCTTCCTTCATTGCGGCCTTATCGTCCGAAGTGTTGATTTCCCACGGATCCTTGGCAGCCTGTTCAGCGAGTTTGATGATCCCGCCGATAACCTTGCGGCATTCGGCATGAGCAAACATGACTGCGCCGAGCATTTCCTCCTCGGTCAGTTCCTTGGCCTCGGATTCGACCATCATCACCGCGTCTTGCGTTGCAGCGACAACCAGGTCGAGGCGGCCATCGGCCAGCGCAGCGTCCTGTTTGGGGTTCAGCGTGTATTCGCCGTCGATATAGCCAACGCGGCAGGCGCCGATCGGACCCATGAACGGGACGCCCGAAATCGTCAGCGCAGCAGAGGCTGCAACCATCGCCACCATGTCTGCCTCGGTTTCGCCGTCATACGACAGAACCTGGCAAATCACGTTGATTTCGTTATAGAAACCTTCGGGGAACAGCGGACGGATCGGACGGTCGATCAGGCGGGAAACCAGCGTTTCTTTTTCGGTCGCGCCGCGTTCACGCTTGAAAAAGCCGCCGGGGATACGTCCGGCTGCGGAGAATTTTTCTTGATAATGGACGGTGAGCGGGAAGAAATCCTGCCCTTCCTTGACGCCCTTTGCCGCGGTAACCGCGCAAAGAACGACGGTTTCGCCGTAAGTGGCGAGGACCGCGCCGTCAGCCTGACGGGCAATGCGGCCAGTTTCCAGAGTGAGGGTTTTCCCGCCCCACTCCAGCGATACGGTTTTCGTGTCGAACATGTATTTTCCTTTTTGACCCGCGCCGCCTTATTGCGTGCGCGGGGCCTACAGTTTCCGGGTTAAACCGGCCCGGACCGGTGCGGGGCGCTATTTTGCCCCAAGACCGCGCAAACCGGATGTCTGCGCAGCCAAATATGAGAAAGGCGGCCTTTCGAGCCGCCTTCCTGCAAAACTCTTATTTGCGAAGACCCAGTTTCTGGATCAGCGCGTTGTACCGCTCAACATCCTTTCGCTTAAGGTATGCGAGCAGATTGCGACGCTTGTTGACCATCATCAGAAGGCCGCGGCGCGAATGGTTGTCCTTGTGGTTCGCCTTGAAGTGATCGGTGAGGTTGCGGATACGCTGTGTGAGGATCGCAACCTGCACTTCGGGGCTGCCCGTGTCGCCATCGGCGCGGGCGTTGTCTTTGATAATCTGGGTTTTTTCTTCGGCAGTTACCGACATATTCAGTCTCTCTTACTCAGCGACATCGGGAAGGTTAAAACCCCTGACCACTTTCGCGGACCCATCCGTAATCTCGACCAGCGCCACCGGAACATTTTCCAGCATCGCACAGTAAAGCCCGGATGGCAGGGGCAGTTCAGACAGGACCCGGCCCGAGCGGACCGCCTGCGCATCTGTCTGAGTGAGGGAAAGGGCCGGGATGTCGTCCAGCCCCGCCTCTAACGGCAGGAGGAGGTCTTTCAATGGCGCGCCACTAGCGATTTCGTTGAGTTTGTCCAGCGAAATCGCCTGCGATTGCAGGAATGGACCCGCCTTCGTCCTTCTCAGATAGGTAACGTGCCCGCAGGTTCCAACCGCAAGGGCAATGTCGCGGGCTAGGCTGCGGATATAGGTGCCCTTGGAAACGTGGGCACGGAAGGTGATCTGATCGTCCCCCGCCGTACCAGGGACCATCGAAAGCGCGTGGATCGTCACCCCCCGCACCTGCAAATCGACCGCCTGCCCGGCCCGCGCCAGATCATAAGCGCGCTTGCCCTCCACTTTCAGCGCGGAATAGGCTGGAGGCACTTGCTCGATCGGCCCGGTGAATTGCGGCAGCACCGCTTCGATCTGAGCGCGCGTGGGCCGCATGTCGCTGTGCTCCACCACCACGCCTTCGGTGTCGAGCGTGTCGGTCTGTTCACCAAACTTCACCGTAAAATCGTAAATCTTGCTCGCATTCAGCATCCGCCCGGCCAGCTTGGTCGCTTCGCCCAGCGCGATGGGCAACACCCCTTCGGCCAGCGGGTCGAGCGTGCCGCCATGCCCGACCTTGGTCTTGGCATAGCCGCCTTCGCGTAAGACGCGTTTCACCGCTCCAACGGCCTGCGTCGATCCCAGCCCGCGCGGCTTGTCGAGGATGATCCAACCGTGCGGTGCGGGTTTCTTTTCGCTCATGATACCTGCCCCCTAGCCAAACCGCCGCGCTTTCGCCAATTGCTTATGCTGCAATGCAAAACCACTACGACCTTCTCATCATCGGCGGCGGAATCAACGGCGCGGGGATTGCGCGCGATGCGGCGGGCCGCGGACTGTCGGTGTGTCTGGTCGAGAAAGACGATCTGGCGCAGCACACCTCGTCTGCTTCGACCAAGCTGGTGCACGGCGGGCTTCGCTACCTTGAACATTTCGAATTCCGGCTGGTGCGCGAAAGCCTGATCGAGCGGGAGCGGCTGCTGCGCATCGCACCGCATATCATCTGGCCGCTGCGCTTCGTGCTGCCGCATGACAAGGGGCTGCGGCCCAAATGGATGCTGCGGCTCGGCCTGTTCCTTTACGACCATATCGGCGGCCGCAAGCTGCTACCCCCCACCCGCACAGTCGATTTGCGCGCGGCCCCGCATGGCGAAGTGTTGGAAGACCGCCTGACAACCGGCTTTGAATATTCCGATTGCTGGGTCGAGGATTCGCGCCTCGTCGTGCTCAATTGCGTGGATGCAAAGGAACGCGGCGCGGACATCCGGACCCGCACCGAATGTGTCGGGCTGGACCGGCGCAAGGATGTCTGGATCGCAACGCTGCGCACGCCGGACGGCGCGGAAGATCGCATTACAGCCAGCAAGGTCGTCAACGCTGCCGGGCCGTGGGTGGATCAAGTGCTGGGCCGCGCTTTGCCAAGTGAGCGGCATGAAAACCTCCGGCTGGTCAAGGGAAGCCATCTGATCTTCCCGCGCCTGTTCGATCATGATCGCTGTTACATCTTCCAGAACCGCGACAATCGCATTGTCTTTGCAATCCCTTACGAACAGGACTTTACACTCGTCGGCACAACCGATGTGTTGTTTGAAGGCGATCCTTCGGGGATCGACATCACCGCCGAAGAGGCATGCTATATCTGCGATGCGGTGAACGAATATCTGCGGGTCGATGTCTCACCCGATCAGGCCGTTGCTAGCTATGCCGGAGTGCGTCCGCTTTACGAAGACAAGGCGGCGAGCAATTCCACCGTCACCCGCGATTACCAATTCGAGCTGGACGATGATGGCCCGCCGATCCTTTCGATCTTCGGCGGCAAGCTAACAACCTATCGCAAACTGGCCGAGCATGCGCTTGAAAAACTTGGGATCGATGGCGCTTCATGGACAGCGGATGCAATGCTTCCGGGCGGTTCGCTTGACGAGGACACCGATCTTGTTGCGAGCGGTTTGATGAAGTATGAGAGTGTGCGGCTCACCCAACGCACGGCAGTCCGACTGGCAAAGGCCTATGGGTGGATCGCCTATCGCATCATGGGTCACGCTCCCTGGAACGAACCTGTCGGCAGCGAAGTAGCGCCGGGTGTCTGGGAATCGGAATTGCGGCATCTAGTCCGAAATGAATTCGCGCAAACCGCAGAGGATGTGCTCAAACGCCGCAGCAAGCTCTACCTGCACCTGACCGCCGAGGAGCAAGCGGCGGTCGCCCGCTGGTTCAAAGCGCGCAGATAAAAGGCGCTATGCCCCGGCAAAAATGGCGGCAATGCCGAGATACAGACCCAGCACCCAATCGAACACAGGGCCGATAGTCTGGGCCAGCCAGCCGGTCCCGAAAATCCAGCTCGCCGCGATCACGCCCACGATCAGCAGCATGCCAAGCTGTTGCAGCCGTTCCCACCCTGCCCGCAAGCGGGCCGGCAATAGCCCGCCGACAATATGCGACCCATCAAACGGCGGGATCGGCAGCAGGTTGAACAGGCCAAGGAACAGGTTGACGATCACGAAATAGAACAGCCCGCTGACCACCGGCAGCGCCTCTCCTGCCGGATCAATCGCCATGGGCAGCCCAGTCGGCGTGCTCGACAGCAGCCAGTCCGGCCCGCCCACCAGGCCCAGCATCACCGCTCCAATCGCTGCGAGCACAAAATTGCTCGCCGGGCCAGCCGCCGCAACCGCCATCATGCCAAAGCGCGGGTTGGAAAGCCGGTATTTGTTGATTGGCACCGGCTTGGCCCAGCCAAAGACCGGCCCGCCCAGAATGGCAAGCCCGCCCGGAACCAGCAAGGTTCCTACCGGATCGACATGTTTGAACGGGTTGAGCGTCAGGCGCCCACGCTCGCTGGCGGTGGGATCGCCCAAAGCCATTGCGGTATATCCATGCGCCACCTCGTGAAACACGATGGCGATGATGAGGCTGGGGATGAGAACCGCCGCGAGGATCAAGGTGTCTGACATGGCTGGAAAGATAGGGTGCGCGGACCCGCTAAACCAGTATCACCCCTTGAGCGCGGCGCTAAAATGCTTGCGGCACAGCGCGACATAGCGATCATTCCCGCCGATTTCGGTCTGCGCGCCCTGCTTTACCGCGCTGCCGTCCTCACTCACGCGCAGGTTCATCGTCGCCTTGCGCCCGCAGTGGCACACCGCTTTCAGTTCAACCAGAGCATCAGCAATGCCCAGCAAGACAGCCGAACCGGGAAACAGCGCGCCCTGAAAATCGGTGCGCAGACCATAGCACAGCACTGGAATTCCCAATTCATCGGCGACGCCTGCCAATTGCCAGACTTGCGTTTCAGAAAGAAATTGCGCTTCGTCCAGAAGCACGCAATCAAGCGCGCTTTCGCGGTGCGCTGCTGTAATTGCGGCGCGCAGGTCAGTGTCAGGGCGGAAACGATGCGCTTCTGCCTCCAGCCCGATGCGGCTGCGCACCAACCCATCGCTGCGGGTATCGAGCGCGGCGGTCCACAGCATGGTCGCCATGCCGCGTTCGCGGTAATTAAAATCGGCTTGAAGCAGGGACGAGGACTTGCCGGCGTTCATGCTGGAATAATAGAAATAGAGCTTGGCCATCCCATACGCTTATCGCGCCGATGAAATTCGCGCCAGATCGCGTTGATTAATCCCTGTGACAGCCGCGATCCGCAATGCTAGCCCTTACGCTTTACGAAATTGGTTATCGGGGAAATTGCAGATGACAACGGCCGCAGCGGACGCGACCCAATCCAACGGCATGACCGGCTTTCTAGGCTGGATTGAACGCAGCGGCAACAAACTGCCCGATCCGGTGTTCCTGTTTTTCTGGCTGATCCTGATCCTGATCGTGATCTCACAAATCGCCAGCATGGCCGGTTTGTCGGTCACCCATCCGACCGAGATTGACCCTGATACCGGCGCGGCGCGCGTAGTGGCTGCCGCCAGCTTGTTAAATGCGGAGAATATTCAGCGATTGTGGGTCGAAATGCCCACGACCTTCACCCATTTCCACCCGCTTGGCTACGTTCTGGTGGTAATGCTGGGAGCGGGAGTGGCGGAGCGTGCCGGGCTGTTTGGCACTGCTATGCGCGCGGGCGTGCGCGATGCGCCCAAGGCGCTGCTGACACCCATTGTCGTGTTCGTCGGAATGATGGGCAATCTCGCCGCAGACGCGGCCTATGTCGTGCTGATCCCGCTCGCAGGGATTATCTTTCACGCCGCCGGGCGTCACCCGATCGCAGGGATTGCAGCGGCCTTTGCCGGTGTATCTGGCGGGTTCTCTGCCAATTTGCTGCCCGGACAGCTCGATGCGCTGCTGTTCGGCATTACCGAAGCGGCGGTGGAGACAGTGTTTGGCGATTTCACCGCGAATATCGTGGGCAATTGGTATTTCATCGCGGCGATGACCTTTGTGTTTCTGCCGGTCATCTGGTTCGTGACGGACCGCATGATCGAACCCCGACTCGGGAAATGGAACCCCGCGCGCGCAGGCACTGCTGCGGATGAGGGCGATCAAGATCGCCCGCTGACCGAGGCTGAAAAGACCGGGCTCAAATATGCCGGGATCGCCGTGCTGGCGGTCGTGGCCATGTGGCTCTTTTTCACCTTTGGCCCCGGCACTCCGCTGATTGATGAAACCGCATCGGCAGAGGCGCAGCTCAATCCGTTTTACAAAAGCCTGGTGGCGGGTTTCTTCATGCTGTTTCTGCTCGCGGGCTGGGCCTATGGCAAGGGCGCCGGGACCATTGGCGATCACCGCGATCTGGTAAAGATGATGTCAGGCGCGATGGAGGATCTGGCCTATTACCTCGTGCTGGCCTTTGCCGCGGCGCATTTCGTGGCGATGTTTGCGTGGTCCAATCTGGGGCTTGTTCTGGCGGTGAATGGGGCTAATTTCCTTGGCTCCACCGACCTTCCAGCCTGGGCACTGCTGACCGCGATCATCCTGGTGACCGGGCTGCTCAACCTGTTCGTAGGGTCGGCCAGCGCCAAATGGGCGCTTTTGTCACCGGTGATGGTGCCAATGTTGATGCTGCTGGGTATCTCACCCGAAATGGCCACTGCAGCATACCGCGTGGGCGACGGGGCGACCAATATCATCACCCCGCTGATGGTGTATTTCCCGCTGATCCTGATTTTCTGTCAGCGCTGGGACAAGGATTTCGGTCTCGGATCGCTGGCTGCGGTGATGCTGCCGTTCTCGATTGGGCTGATGCTGTCGGGTCTGGCGCTCACGATTGGCTGGGTGTTGTTCGATCTGCCATTGGGACCGGGAGCGAGCGTGTTCATCGAAGTGCCTACCACCTTGAATGAAGCCGCTGCGCAGCCCTAAAGCCAGACTTACGATGGGGCAGCGCAGCGTTCATGTGGTCGCACATTCACGATCAGGACATCTTGGCAGGCTAAGCGCTAAAGCCATGAGAATTACCCGCCTGTTGATGCTCCTGCCGCTGTTGCTGGCGCCGCCTTTTGCGCCTGTTTCACCGGCAGATGCGCAAACCTCCGCGCAGACAAGGACCGAAAGCGAGGCGCGCGCCAATGCGCCCATCAACTACCGGCTCGATGCCAGCGCCAGCAATGTGGCCGCCCGCGTGCCGTTCTTTGGCCTGTCGAGCAAGACCGCCCGCTTTCCCCGGATGCAAGGCAGCGTCACCGTCATCCCCGGCGCGCCAGAGCGGACCGCGATCGACGTTACCTTTGATGCCGCCGCGATCGAAGCGCCGGACGAAACCACGCTGCAACGGCTGCGCGGAGACAAGTTTTTCTGGGTTGAGCGCTATCCCACAATCCGATTTGTCGGGCGCTCGATCAATTTGACATCGCCTACGCGCGGAACGTTGATCGGCGAACTCACCGCACGCGGCGTCACCCGCACCGAAGCGCTCGATGTGACCTTTGCCAGCGACCCCGCCGCAGCGGGCAGGAGGCCGGTAAACTTTACCGCAGAAATGCAGATCGATCGCCGCAATTACGGGATGCGCAGCTATCAACTGATCGTTGGGAACAAGGTCGACATCAGCCTGCGCGCGCGGATGGTGCCGCGTTAACGGCTAATCGTCATCGCCCAGATCGCGCGCAACCTTGGGATCATTCAGCAGCGCCTCGATCCGATCGGCCTCGCCAAAGCTTTCATCCTTGCGGAATTTCAGCTTGGGCGCGAATTTGAGTCCCAGCCGCTTGGCAACTTCGCGTTGAAGAAACGCGGTGTTCTGGCGCAGCGCCCTGACCACATCGTCGTCATCCGCGCCCAGCAAGGGTTTCACATAGGCGGTCGCGTGGCGCAGATCGGGGGTCAGGCGGACCTCTGTCACCGAAATGTTTGAGGCGCTGACGACCTCGTCATGAACCTCCTGCCGCGCGAGCAGTTCGGACAAGATATGCCGAACCCGCTCGCCCACCTTGAGCACGCGGACCGAATGTTGTTCGGCGGAGAAGGGCTGTTTCGCCATCATCCCATCCCCGTCGTCGTCGGCGTGGGTCGCGGCGTGGGCAAAGCGGTGGAGGTGGAGCGGGCGTAGAGCGTCCCATCTTCTCCCAGCAATTCGCCTTCGAGGAACACGACACGCCGTCCGGGCTTCACCACCCGGCCCTTGCCAATGATTGTCGCGCCTTCGGGGATCAGCCGGATGAGGCTCATCGAAATGTCGAGGTTGAGCGGTGCCATCTCGCCCCCGGTCGCCGCGACAAAGGCATAGCCCATCACATCGTCGAGATAGCCCGCGACCAAGCCACCCTGCACGCCCCCGCGCCAGGTGCACATCTCGCGCTTCACAGTAAAGCGCATGGTCGCGGTCAGCGTCGCTGCGTCGAAGGCGACGAATTCTGAACCCAACAACGCAGTGTGGGGGCTGCCACCTGCGTCATCGGGGTAATAGGCGTCATCGTCCATACCGTGCTTCCGCTGGCTGGTTCAGGGTCTTGCCCCCTGTCACAGCGTCCGTTCGCGCAATTCGACCTCAAACACTTCAAGACTGTCGCCCGGTTTGATGTCATTCGTGTCCTGCAACACCACGCCGCATTCGAGGCCAGAGCGGACTTCGTCCACATCGTCCTTGAACCGCCGCAGCGAAGCGATGGTGGTGGCCGAAACGATGACATCTTCGCGCGTGAGACGGGCAAACAATCCCTTGCGGATGACCCCTTCGAGCACCAGCAGACCGGCTGCCTTGTCGCGCTTGCCAGACTTGAACACTTCTTTGACCTCGGCGCGGCCAACGACGGTTTCGATGCGTTCCGGGCCAAGCTCGCCCGCCATTTCCTTGGCGACTTCTTCGGTCAAATGATAGATCACATCGTAATACATCATCCTCACCCCGTCGCGTTTGACGAGATCGCGCGCCTTGGCATTGGGGCGAACGTTGAAACCGATGATCGGAGCGTTCGAAGCCGCCGCCAATGTCACGTCGCTTTCAGTGATAGCGCCGACCCCGGCATGCAGCACGCGCACTTTGATATCGTCGGTCGAAATATTGTGGAGCGCGTTGACGATGGCTTCGACAGAACCCTGCACATCGGCTTTCACCAGCACCGGCCATTCGATCACATTCGATGCCAGATTGTTGAACATCGTGTCGAAATTGGTCGGAGCCAGCGCGGTCCGTTTCTCGGTCGCTTTTTCGCGGCGATATTGTGCCACTTCGCGGGCGCGCTGTTCATTTTCAACCACGGTCAACTGATCGCCCGCAGACGGCACGCCGCCCAGCCCGAGCACCTCAACCGGCATCGATGGGCCCGCTTCCTTGATCTGTTTGCCAGCATCATTGATGATCGCGCGCACGCGGCCGCTTTGGGTGCCGACAACGAAAGTATCGCCGCGTTTCAACGTGCCGCGCGTAATGAGCACGGTCGCAACCGGGCCGCGGCCCTTGTCGAGCTGGGCTTCGATCACGGTGGCATCGGCGTCGCGGTCCGGGCGCGCCTTCAGCTCAAGCAATTGCGCTTGCAGCGTGATCGCCTCGATCAGGGCATCGAGACCGTCGCCGGTCTTGGCCGAAACCTCGACATCCTGCACATCGCCCGACATTTTCTCGACGATCACTTCGTGTTCAAGCAGACGGTTGCGGATATTGTCGGGATTGGCCTCTGGCTTGTCCATCTTGTTGATCGCCACGATCAGCGGGACGCCTGCGGCCTTCGTGTGATTGATCGCCTCGATCGTCTGCGGCATGATCCCGTCATCGGCGGCCACCACCAGCACCACGATATCGGTGACATTGGCGCCGCGTTGACGCATTTCGGTGAAGGCAGCGTGGCCCGGCGTATCAAGGAAAGTGATCACCTGCTTGTTTTTCGCGGTGATTTGATAGCTTCCGATATGCTGGGTAATACCGCCAGCTTCACCCTTGGTCACATTGGCACCGCGCAGCGCGTCGAGCAGCGACGTCTTGCCATGATCGACATGGCCCATAATCGTGACGACCGGCGGGCGTTCTTTAAGCGTCTCTTCGGGATCGACGTCCTGTTCGACCTTGATTTCGACATCGTCGGCTGAAACGCGTTCGATATTGTGGCCGAATTGTTCGACCAGCAATTCCGCCGTGTCGGCGTCAATCGTCTGATTGACAGTGACCATCATGTCGAGGTTGAACAGCTCTTTGACCAGATCTGCGCCCTTTTCGCCCATCCGCTTGGCCAATTCGCCGACCGTGATCGCTTCAGGAACGATCACGTCGCGGATCTGTTTTTCGCGCGGTTTGGACGATCCACCGCCCTGCATCCGGCGCTCTTTTTCACGCGCACGTTTGAGCGCGGCGAGGCTGCGCGCACGGCGGCCTTCGTCCTCGTTCAGAGCCTTGGTTACAGTCAGTTTGCCCGAGCGGCGCTTGTCCTTGCCGACCTCTGGGGTGGCTCCGCCCTTGTCGTCTTTTTTCTTTTTCTTTTCGGGACGCTTGGGCTCTGGCCGGGCGACCGGAGTGAATTTGCGCGCGGCAGGTGCTGGCGTGTCCTGCTTTTCCAAAACAGGATCGCCAGACGATGTGCCGTCTTCGGCCTCGACAACAGCTGCGTCTGCTTCAACGGCAGTTTCGGGAAGCGCGGGGGCAGGCTCATCTGCCTTATCTTCTGCCTTGCGATTATCCTCGGCGCGCTTCTTTTCTTCCTCTGCAGCAAGCCGCGCCTTTTCATCGTCGCGTTTGCGTGCCTCTTCGGCCATTTTCAGCCGCTCTTCTTCGGCTTCCAACTGGAGCCGCTTGACCCGTTCTTGCGGGGTTTCGCTCGCAGGCGCGCGCTTGGGCGCAGGCGCAGGGGCCGCACGCGGTGGTGGTGGCGGAGGCGGCGGAGGCGGCTCGGCAACGACCGGCGCGGGCGCAGCCTCAGGCGCAGGTGTTTCACCCGGCTTGGTCAGCTTGCGGCGGCGCTTCACCTCAACCGCAACCTTGTTGGTGCGGCCGTGGCTAAAGGTCTGCTTGACCTCTCCAGCGTCGACCGCCCTTTTGAGGCCTAGCGGTTTACGGGTGCGTTTTTCTGGTTCGTCGCTCATTCTGGCTCGTTAATCCTTCAAAAATCTTTTGTCGCCGCCCGGACATGCCGTCCGCGCGAGTAAATACCTGGTCAAAGGCGTTAGTCGGGAGGATCGCTTCCCACAAAGCGCGCCTCCGTTTGTGGCCCTGACTCCTGTGGCCTTTGCTGACTTCTCGCCTGAAACAGCGTCAGCCGCGTGATCGCCTGTCCTACCCGGACCGAAGCGCGCGACGTATCATCGCGCCCATCCTTCATGCCTGAAACGCCCAAATGGACGACATTGTCGCGGCCCAATGCCACAGACAGCGCGGTGCGGTCCAGTGGCAAGACAGTCCCGCGCATTCCCGACCCCTCGGCATCGCAGCCCACGCGCCACGCCTGATCAAGCTTCTTGCGTCCATCTTCGCTGCTGTCGCTGGCATGCAGCAATAATGCAATCCGGCCTGTGCGGGCCTGTTCGTCAATCCTGCTGGAGCCAAGCACAATGTTGCCGCCGCGCATTTCCAGACCCAGCCGATCAGTCAGACTGCGAATGAGCGCGCTTTCGATCTGATCCGGCAATTCCTCTGCGTAAGAGAGCGTTACGCCCTCGCCTGCGCCCTTGAAAGCCCGCAGCAGCGCGCGTTTCAGATGGCCATTGGCGATGGCGCTTTCAAGCTCAGCGCGGTCCGGCGCGATCCATGCTCCGCGTCCGGGTGCCTTGGCACCGGGATCGGGCAACACCTCACCTGTGGGCGAAATCGCCAGCCGGATTGCGTCGTCGCGCGCGACCGTCTTGCCGGATAGCACACAGCGCCGTTCGCTCTCGGAAGGCTGACCAGCTTTCCGGGTTGATGGCGCATCAACGATGTCGGACGTCAGGCGCTCATTGGTTGGAGTCCGCATCAGCGGCCTCCTGAATATCGGGCGTTTCCGCAGCAGCAGGCGCCGCCGGTTCTTCATCCTCGAACCAATGGGCGCGGGCTGCCATAATGATTTCGTTGCCCTGCTCTTCGCTCAGGCCGTAATCACCCAGCACGCCGCCTTTGTCCTGTTCACGCTGCGGGCGGCGCATCGGCGGGCCATCTGCAGCATTGGCACGGCGGCGCGGAGCTTCGCGCTTCTTGGCGATCAGTTCATCGGTGGCCAGATCAGCCAGATCATCGAGCGTTTTGATTCCCGCTTTGCCCAGCGTGACCATCATCGCTTCGGTCAGATGCGGCAGTTCGGCAATGGCATCTTCGACGCCCAGATCGCGGCGGATGACGCGGTGCGATTCCTCCTGCCGTTCCAGCGCTTCGATAGCGCGGTTTTGCAGCTCTTCGGCGAGTTCTTCGTCAAAGCCTTCGATGGCGGCGAGTTCGGAATTGTCGACATAAGCGACCTCTTCCAGCATCGCGAAACCTTCGGCCACGAGCAGCTGCGACAGCGTTTCGTCAACGTCGAGCTCTTCCTCGAACATCTTGGACCGCTCGGCAAATTCCTTGGAGCGCTTCTCGGACGCTTCTTCCTCGGTCATGATGTCAATCTGGTGACCGGTCAGCTGGCTCGCCAAGCGGACGTTCTGGCCGCGGCGACCAATCGCCAGGCTAAGCTGATCGTCAGGGACCACCACTTCGATCCGGCCGTCCTCCTCGTCCAGCACGACGCGCGCGACGGTGGCGGGTTGAAGCGCGTTGACGACGAAGGTCGCAATATCTTCGGACCACGGAATGATGTCGATCTTTTCGCCCTGCAATTCCTGCACGACGGCCTGAACGCGGCTGCCTTTCATGCCAACGCAGGCACCGACCGGGTCGATGCTGGAATCGTGGCTGATGACACCGATCTTGGCGCGGCTGCCGGGATCGCGCGCGGCGGCCTTGATCTCGATGATGCCATCATAGATTTCGGGCACTTCCTGCGCGAACAGTTTGCGCATGAAATCCGGGGCGGCGCGGCTGAGGAAGATTTGCGGACCGCGGTTGTTGCGCTCCACCTTGGTAATCAGCGCGCGCACGCGTTCGTTGTTGCGGGCCGCCTCGCGCGGGATCTGCTGATCGCGGCGAATTACACCCTCGGCGCGGCCAAGGTTGACGATCACATGACCGAATTCGACCGATTTGATGACCCCGGTGATGATTTCGCCGGCACGATCCTTGAATTCTTCATACTGGCGCTCACGCTCGGCATCGCGGACCTTCTGAAAGATCACCTGCTTCGCGCTTTGCGCATCGATGCGGCCCAAATCGACCGGGGGCAGCGGATCGACGATGAAATCGCCGACGCTCGCGCCCGGTTGCAGTTTTTCCGCCTGCTTGAGATCGACCTGCTTGAAATAATCCTCAACCACTTCGACGACTTCGACCACGCGCCACAGCGTTAGGTCGCCAGTGACCGGATCAAGCTTTGCTCGGATGTCGTTTTCGGCACCATAGCGGTTGCGCGCCGATTTCTGGATCGCCTCTTCCATCGCTTCGATAACGATCGATTCGTCGATCATCTTTTCCGATGCTACGGATTTCGCAATCGCGAGCAATTCTGCCTTATTGGCCGAAATGGCACTGCCCATCAGTCGTCTGCCTTCTCTTCATTTTCTTCTTCGATATCGTCGACACCGGATGTGTCGATGGGTCTTGTTGCAGCGATCAGCGCGTCGGTGAGGACGAGCTTTGCGCTGTGAATTTCTGCCTGCGGCAAGACCGCTTCACCGGCCTTTGGGTCGGTAATCGTGACCATGCCAGCGGCAATCCCGCCGAGTGTGCCCTTATAGACGCGCTGCCCGGCGAAACCTTTTTCCATCACGATCCGCGCGTCGTGCCCTGCCCAATTGGCAAAGTCCTTGTCGCGGGTAAGCGGGCGGTCGATACCGGGTGAGGACACTTCGAGATGATAGGCACCTTCGATCAGCACTTCGCCCGCTTCTTCGCGCGCATCCATCATCGCGGATATACGCCGCGACAGCTGCGCGCATTGGTCGATCACCAGCTGACCGGTTGCCGGATCTTCGGCCATAATTTGCAAAGCCTCACCGCCATCGCCCGCCTCGGACGGCATCATCTTCACTCGCACCAGTTCAAACCCAAGCGCCAAAGCCTCAGGTTCGATCAGTTCAGTCAAGCGCGTGATGTCGCTCATGTGGTCCTTTTACCGGTTTCGTGTGACAATGCCGATATTGTGACAAAGCCGTTTCGCGCCGGCCCCTTGCGGCGCCAGCCCCTTCAAAGTGTCAACGATGTAGGGATTGATGCGCAATTAGGCTCAGGAACCGCGTTTGGCAAGCCTTGAACAAAGGATTGCGCGACAATGCGACGAAGTTCTATTTGGCGCCGGTCACCCAGGCGCACGCCTCCTCGCGCAAGGCACGCTGCGCTTCGCCTTCGAAACATTCCGCATATTGGCGCATGGCAAGCACCTGCTCGTCATTCTGTGGGTATTCGAACTCAAGGCCATTGGCGCCGCCACCGCTCCCCGTGAAAGAACGAACAATTGTACCGAATTGATCAATTCCGGCCAGTTGAAGGAAGACGCTTTCGCCTTCACGCAAGGGCTTCTCCAGACCAATCTGGGCACCGCTGCGTGATAGATCGACCAGAATGCAGCGCCGCGTATCGCACAGCGTCACCAACCGAGCCGGAACAGACAGGCGCAATCGCGGCGCGCTGCGGCGGCCCACCGTTACCGCGGAATCGCCTGAAAGCCATTGGTCATTGGTAGCAAAGGACACGTGCATAATTGCACTGTGGTAAATGGAGAAGCTGAACAGCGGCTCGCCGCTCAGCTACGCATCATGGCGTAGTTGCGGCCCAGGCCTTTACCAATGGTTGGTGGCTTCACCCGATGTCCAACCGCGAACCGTTTCCAGCAATTCTTCCTGTTCGCGCGCAGCCAGCGCTTCTTGAAACTGTCGGATGCCGAATACAAACGCATCGCTTACAGGTATATCGAAATGCAGCGCATTGCGGCCTTTTTCCCTGCGAGTAACGACCATGAAATGGTCGATCGGGCCGCAGCGAAGATACCCTTCGCTGCCGATCCTTAGCGGCTCTTCAATCGCGATCAGGGCGCCGGTGCGCGAAAGATTGGTAAGGATACAATGCTGATTGCCAGTCACCGCCAGGAACAGTCCGGGCAGGCTCAATGGCAGGCGCGGCGCGGCGCGATGACTGGATTGAGGATCGTCTTCGGCCATGGTGGGGATCACGCGCTTAACCGGCAAGGCATTCATTCCTATTGACCGTCACCCCAACCGCCGGAGCTGTTTACGCTCGTGCCGTTCGCTGCGGCATCGGACGGCGGAACGGCACTATCTTGTGAAGCGGCCGGATCACCATAGCCCCAACCGTCCTCTGCCAAGGCCCGCGCGCGCGCTTCTTCTTGAGCGGCAGCGATGGCTCGTTCGCCTATGCGTTCGGCCCGCTCACCATAATCCTGAGCCACTTTTGGAGCGACATAGGTCATGCCCAGCGTCATCAGTAGCCCAAATCCCAGCGAGCAAAGCACCAGCGCGCCGATGATAAGCCGCACCACTCCTGTCATGTTTTCAACGATTTCGACAAACGCCCGCATGAAACTCGTCCTTAAAGCCGTCGCGCCTCTACTCCCGACTCCAGCTTGGTGGATAACGGGCGAGAGTAAACAAGCGGTTAGGGCAATGGACCAGAGACTGCGTCTTATTCGCCTTCTTCCAACAGGCCATGCTTCTTTATCGCATGACGCAATTGGTCATAGCTCAGCCCCAGCGCCTTGGCCGTCTGGCGCTGATTCCAGCGGTGTTTGCCCAGCGCATGTTCGACAATCGCGCGTTCGTGCCGGTCAACGGCAAGGCGTAAATCATCGATCTGATCCAAATCTGTCGCGGTAGCCAACCCACTATTCGAAGACAAAGCACCCGAAACACCGGGGAGGGGTCTGGCGAAAGGCCCTGCCGCAGCTCCGGCATCCATCCGGCGATGCGCCGGAGCCTTTGGCTTCCACGGGCTATCAAAGGGGTCGAATTGCGCATGCGCGACCGGTGCTTCGGGATCATCCCAGCGATAGACCGCGCGCTCCACCACATTGCGCAATTCGCGGACATTGCCGGGCCATTCGTATTCCTCAAGCTGGGCCATCACATGCGGTGCAAAGCCGGGCCAGCTGTGCCACTCCAACTCCGCCGCCATGCGCCGCGCAAAATGTTCAGCCAGCACCCCGATATCGCCTTCACGGACCCGCAGCGGAGGCAGTGTAATGACTTCAAAACTAAGCCGGTCGAGCAGGTCGGCGCGAAACTCGCCGCTGGCAGCCAGCGCGGGCAAATCGTCATTGGTCGCTGCCACGATCCGGACATTGACCCGGATCGGTCGCGATGAACCGATGCGCGTCACTTCGCCATATTCGACCGCTCTCAGCAGCCGTTCCTGCGCGCCCATCGACAATGTGCCCAGTTCGTCGAGAAACAGGGTGCCTTGATCGGCTTCTTCGAACCTTCCCGCGCGCGCTTTGGTAGCGCCGGTAAAGGCTCCCGCTTCGTGGCCGAACAATTCCGCTTCGATCAGCGTTTCGGGCAGCGCCGCGCAGTTCATCGTCACCAGCGGCTCACCCCAGCGTGAAGAGAGGCGGTGAAGACGTTCGGCGATCAATTCCTTGCCCGTTCCGCGCTCTCCGATGACGAGCACCGGGCGGCTCATCGGTGCCGCGCGGCTGGCGCGCTCGACCGCATCGAGAAAGGCACCGGACTGCCCGATGAAATGATTTTCGCGCTCCATTCCCGAGATATAGTGAGAATTCCCAAGGGTTGGCAATAGAGGCCAACGCACTTTGTCAATCAGGGCGCAAAACTCCCGGAATTTCGCCGCTTTCAAGGTTTGGCACGCTGATTGCAAAACCACTGGTAACGACTTCAAGATGCTTCACGGAGACCCCAACGATGTACAACGCCGCTTTCTTTGGTACCAAACTTGGCAAATCAGCGCTCGCCAGCATTGCTGCGATGGTCGCCATGATTGCTTTGACCAGCCAGATGAATTTGGTAGCAGCCGATGCTCATATCGCGCAGCCTAATGGCGCAACCGCGCTGTCGGTTGAACTGGCCTGAGCCGCGCATGAGCAAGCGTGACCCCAACGATTCAGGCCTTCCCCTCGGGCCGGAGCGCAGCGTTCCAGTCGCTGATGCCGCACACAGTGATGCGCTTTCCCCGACGCGCAAACCCTCGTCCGGCGACGCTTCGGCCCACCCTCCGGGAAAGCTGATATCAAAGGGCGCGCTCTCACGGCTCGACGCCGAAATCGAAGCCTTGCGCCGCAGCCCCACTCCGACGCAAACTAACGACCGTAGCGATTCCCGCGAAGACTCGCGCAGAGCCAGCACCAACCCATTTCTTGATGGAGTAGCCTTTATGGGCATTTTCAGCCGCACCCGTGACATCATTGCTGCGAATTTCAACGACATGCTCGACAATGCGGATGATCCATCGAAGATGATCCGCATGATCATCCTCGAAATGGAGGAAACTCTGGTCGAGGTTCGGGCCAGCGCGGCGCGCACCATTGCCGATCAGAAAGAAATGCACCGCCACGTCGTAAAGCTTGACCGGCTGGAGGCCGACTGGGGCGAGAAAGCGCAGTTGGCGCTGTCGAAAGACCGCGAAGACCTGGCCCGCGCGGCCCTGGTCGAAAAAAAGAAGGCGAGCGGCATGGGCGACCAGTTGCGCGCAGAGATCGCGGTGCTCGACGATGCCCTGCGCGCCTATGAGGAAGACATCGCCAAATTGCAGCACCGTCTGCGCGAGGCCCGCAGCCGCCAGACGCAGATCGCCGCCCGCCTCGAAAGCGCGGAGAACCGCGTCAAACTGCGCACGCTGATGAGCACCGAGCGCACTGATGAGGCGCTCGCCCGGTTCGACCAGCTCGAACGCCGCGTCGATTACGCCGAAGGCCGCGCCGACGCGCTCAAGATCGCAGAAGGCGGCACGCCTTCGCTCGCCGATGAAATCGCCGCGCTCGAAGGGGCAGACGCCATCGACGATGAACTCGCCGCAATGAAGAAAGCGCTCGGCAAGAGCGACGAAAGCAAGGGGTAAATAGCCATGGAAGAATTTTTCATCATCCCGGCCGTTGTGATCGGCCTGCCTTGGCTGATCCTGCACTATGTCACCAAGTGGAAAACCGCCGCGACCATCACCAGCGATGACGAAGTGCTGCTGGAGGAACTCTACAACCTCGCCAAGCGGCTGGATGAACGGATGGACACGGTCGAACGGCTCGTCGCCACCGACGACCCCAGCTTTAACCCGGTGAAACGGCTTCAGGCCGATCAGGAACGAGACAATCAGCAATTGCGCGAGCTTGAACAGCTGATCGCCGAGAAAAAAGGAGCCATGCAATGAACAGCCCCCGCACCACGCTTTACCGCGACAGCCACCACGCCAAATTGATGGGGGTGTGTTCGGGGATCGCCAATTATACCGGGGTTGATCGCAATTGGATCCGGATCGGCGCCGTGATTTCGATCTTCCTTACCGGGGGATGGTCAATCCCTGCCTATTTCATCGCCGGTTTCGTGCTCAACAAGAAACCGCCCTATCTCTATGGCGATGCGCAGGAAGAGAAATACTGGCAGCGCGTCCGGCAGAGCCCGAAGCGCACCGCGCGTGAAATCCGCGCCCGGTTCCGCGACATCGACCGCCGTCTGGCCGACGTGGAAACATACTATGTCAGCAACAATCCGCGCCTGACCGCCGAGATTGAGCGACTGCGCTGAGCCAAACAGTTCGAACCGAAAAGTCACACACAGGGAGGGACGCAATCATGGACAGCGGAACACTTGGGGTCATGATACCGATCATTGCGATCGTCATGGGATGCTCGATTGCGATCATGGGCGTATGGACCAAGCACAAGCAGAAGATCGCCGAATTGCAGGTCAATGCAACCGCTGAACACACCGCCGAAAAGGCCGCGCAATATGCCAGCCAGGTCGCCAAGCTTGAGGACCGGGTTCAAGTGCTCGAACGCATCGTCACTGATCGCGGTTATGACATTGCCACCCAAATCGAAGCGCTGCGCGATATCCGCACGGTGGAAAGCCGCGATGCCGGGGTTCCGCTCAATATCAGCAAGAAGGAACAGGTGTGATGGATTGGGGCGGACCCGGATTTGTTATTGCGATCATCGCCGTCTCGTATGGCGCATGGATCATCAACAACTGGATACGGGCAAAGCATGGCTATGCGCTGGAAGACGAATGGGGCGGGACGACTGAACCGAGCGAATCGGCCGATACAAAGCGCCTCCGGTCCGAAAACCGCGAGCTTCATGACAAGCTTGACGCAATGCAGGACCGCATGATCGTGCTCGAAAAGATCGTCACCGATCGCGGCTATTCGCTGGCTGACGAGATCGAGGCGCTGCGTGATCGTCCAGCCCGCACCCTGAAAGACAGCGGTGTGCCTCTTAATATTGGCCAGAAGGAAACCCGCGGATGAGCCCCGACGCCGCAACCACTATCATCCCGCATCTGCCGTGGATCATCGGCGGCGGGATCGCCATTGCCATCGGAAGCGTGTTTGGCTGGGTCTACACCACGCGCCTGCGCATCCAGCATGGCTATCCGCTTGACGGCGCATGGGGCCAGTCACTGAAGCCATCGACCGACAACGAAGCAAAGCAGCGCATCAGCCTGTTGACGCAGGAAAACGCCGAACTGCGCGCCGAGCTGGGTTCGGTGAAGGACCGCCTCGTCAATGTCGAACGCATCGTCACCGATAGAGGCTTTACGCTGACCTCGGAAATCGACGCGCTCAGAGATTCGGTGCGCGACCGCGCGTTGCAACACCGCACCGACGAAGGGAGCGCGTGATGGACATCGATCTGCTCATGATTGTCGTGATGATTATCACGATCACTGGCATTATTGGCGGAAGCGTGAATGCCATTGTCCAGAAAGTGCTCGATTACAAGCGCTCGACTGCCGGGATTGCGCATTCTTCCGATCCGGCCAGCCATGCTGGTTTGCCCCACACAAATTTGATCGCCGACCGCACCGACATGATCGAGGATCGCCTGCGGGTGCTCGAAAGGCTCGCAACCGATCGCGGTGCCATGCTGGCGGATGAGATCGAGGCGCTGCGAACAGAAAGAACGCTCGCGTCCAATGCCCGGGACAAGGAGCGCAATTGATGTTTGGAGCTGATACCAGTCTGGTTTTCGATGCCTTGCAAATCGCTGCGATTGCAGTCCTTGCCTCCGGAAGTTCTGCCTATCTCTTGATGCGCAAGCGCAAATCCAACGACGCAGCGCATTCTCCTGCATCCTATCCAAAGACCGCGAGCAAGAGTGATCTGGAAACGCGCGTCCGCGTGCTTGAACGCATTGCCACGGATCGATCAGCCGATCTGGCCGATGAAATCGAGTCTCTGCGCGAACCCGCGGCGACAAATGCGAACAGCCAACAGATGGAAGGAAGTTCCAGATGAGCAGCTGGGCCATTGTCGTTATTATCGCCATCGCTGTTTGGGGCGTGGTGCAGCTCGCCAAGGCGCGCGCGGGGATCATTTCCGACGAGGCTGGCAACGAAACCTACGTCGGCAACCGCGATGACAGCGCCTCGCGCGCCGAAATCGAAGAAACCCGGCGCGAGATCGATGCCTTGCGCGAACGGCTGCAAGTGCTCGAACGCATTGCCACCGACAACAATTCGCTCGACGCCCGCGAACGCGCCCGCATCGCTGCAGAAATCGAAGCCTTGAGAGATCCTGTTTCAGGCGCGCGCCAGGAAACGCCCGCGCTCGGCTCTGATCCAATTCGGGAGGACAAGAACCAATGTTGATGGACCCCATTCTTGTGATTGCCGCTGCTTGTCTGGTTGGAATCTGCGTGGTCGTGTTTGCCCTGTTGCGTGCATGGCAGGGCTGGCTTGAGCTGAAACGCCAGGAACTTGAACGGCTCCAGCGCGGCGGCGCTCCCTATGCGGAGATCGAAGGCGGCGTTGCGGTTGGCGCAGCGCGGATCGAACTGGCCGATATGAAAGAACGCATCAAGAAGCTCGAAGCTATCGCCAATGGGGTGGAGCTTTAGCTCACCCCCTTCCCCTTGGCACTTGGGCACACTAAGTGCGCCTCATGCGATTGCTTGACGACATTCTCGAAGAATACGAATTCCTTGAAGGGGATGAACGTTACCGCCTGCTGATCGAGCTAGGCCGGGAGCTTGAACCGATGCCCGATGCGCTGAAAACCGATGCGACACTGGTGCGCGGATGCTCTGCGGCGGTGTGGGTTTACCCGACCGAGGCGAAAAACGCCGACACGCTGCATTTCCTCGCCGACAGCAATGCCGCGATTACCAAGGGGATCGTCGCGCTGGTGATCGCCGCAGTGCAGGACCGGCCCGCCGCCGAAGTCGCGCGGATGGATGTCGTGGGCGCGCTGGCCCCGTTCGATCTGAAAAGCCAACTTTCGAGCAACCGGACGCAAGGCGTGCCCAATATGATCGCGCTGGTCAAAGAACACGCCGCGCGGCTGGCGGCGGCGTGCCGCTGATGGTCAGTTGATGAACCGGTTTTCGCGCCCGCTGTTTTTTGCAGGGGGCCTTGTCGCAACCGGACTGGCGGTGCTGGGTGCCGTGCTGCCGTTGATGCCGACGGTGCCATTTCTGCTGGTCGCGGTGTTCTGTTTTGCCCGGAGCAGTCCAGCGTTGGAACAGCGCATTCTCGACCATCACTATTTCGGGCCGCAGGTGCGCGATTGGCAGGAACGCCGCGCGATCAGCCGCAAGACCAAGCTGATTGCCATCGGGGCAATGGCGTGCGGTGTGGGTTTCACCGCATTCACGCTGGGCTATCCCTATTATTTTGCCTCGCTCATCATTCTGGTGGTCGTTGGCGGTTGGATGTGGACCCGGCCGGAATAGCGACCTGGACTAAGCTCCTGCGCTTTCGCGCACCACGGCGATGCCGTTCCGCGCCTGTTCGCGCAATTCCGCTTTTAGTTTGGCCGGATCGCGCGCGAGGACGAAGCCAAAGCTGACCCCACCCTCTTTACCGATAGTGGCATGGTGGAGCTTATGCGCCTGCACCAGTCGTTTGGCATAGCCGCGTTTGGGCACGAACCGGAAATAGCGTTGATGGACAAGTCCGTCATGCACCAGCGTGTAAATCACGCCGTAAATCGTGATCCCGACCGCGAACCACCACAACGCCTCCCAATAGAGCGAGCCGTAGATATACATGGCGGCGTTGATGGTGCCGAACACCACCGCGAACAGATCGTTCTTTTCGAATGTGTTGTCATGCGGTTCGTGATGGTCGCGGTGCCACGCCCAACCGAAACCGTGCATGATGAATTTATGCGCAAACCAGGCCCAGGCTTCCATAAACAGCACTGCGGCCAGAACCGTCAGGATGATTTCAACCCAGCTCATACCGCCGCTTCCAATACCTCACTTACCGCGCCCACGCCCGCCTTGCGTGCCGCTGGCAGCGCCCACCAGGGCACTTGCGGCTGGCGATGGTGTTCCAGATGATATCCGAAATGGAAGCAGGTGGCGAGACTCGCCAGCGTGCTCAGCCGTTCAGACCGGGCGTTGTGCCCATCGCTGAACGGCGCAGCAGCATTGTGGTGATGCGGGCGAAAGGTACCGAAATAAAACAATTGCAGCGAAGACAGCAATGCAGGCGCGCCGTAGAGCAGCACGATCTGCACCATCGGAATCCCGATGATAAGCCAGTAGATCGCAACGACGCTGTGCACGAATATCAGCGAATGCATGCCAAAATAGCGTTTGAAGAACGTCCAGTACCACGGCAGGAACTGGCCCGGATGATGTTCATCGAAATCGGGATCACCCGCTTTGCCGGCCAGTTTGTGATGAGTAAAATGCGCATCGCGCAGCGTTCGCCAGCGAAACCCCGCATATAGGAACAACAGCACCGCCGCGATCCCCGCGCTCAGCCGCTGATGGCCCGGCGCAAGGCTGCCATGCATGGCATCGTGGCAGACAATAAACACTCCGACCGATAGCCAGCATTGCACCAGCGCCATCGCCAGCGCGAGCGGCAGGTTCGACCATGTGAGTTCAAACACAAACATCGCATAGGCATGAATGCCCAGCCAACTCCCCGCGATCAGCGCCGCAAGTGCAAGCCCGATTGCACCCTGAGCTTCGGGATCAGGAAGGGAGTAACGGCTGATTGTCATTTGTGCCAATACGCTTGAGGGTAAGGATAGGGTCCAAACAGCCCCGTCTACTCGGTATCGGGAAAGAAGAATTCGCGCAAATGTTCGCCAATGCGCGCCGGGCGCAGCGTTTTGGCATCGATGCAGCACCAGCTCGATTGCACTTCGGCCAACACGTCTTCGCCTCGGCTGATCACCGTATGATAGAACGCCCGCGCGCCGTTGAACCGTTCAAGCACCGTCTTCGCCATCACATCGTCTTCGAGAAAAGCGGGTTTGCGATAGGTGATTTCGTGCTTCAGCGCGACCCATGCCTTGGTCGCCACATCTTCATCAGGCGCGATCTTGTTCCAATGCGCGAGCACCGCGTCCTGCACCCAATTGAGGTAGCGCGCATTGTTGACGTGGCCCATGAAATCGATGTCTTCGGGGGCGACAGTGATCGGATAGGAAAATGGACTTGCTGACATGGATGTAAGCTAAGCATTTTTCCCTTGCGTTTCCATGACAAAATCACGCGCTGTCGATCGGCGGCTTGCCAGTGTGGTATTGCCGCCGCTAATCGGCCCTGACATTATTCACCCGCCACCCTGCAAAAGAGAGCCAAATGGCCAGTCAACCTCGCACGCTTTACGCCAAGATCTGGGATGACCACGTGGTAGAAACCCGCGAGGATGGCACCGCGCTCATCTATATCGACCGGCATCTGGTGCATGAGGTAACCAGCCCTCAGGCGTTTGAAGGACTGCGCGCCAACGGGCGGAGCGTCCGCCGTCCCGAACTGACATTGGCGGTGCCCGACCACAATCTGCCGACCACGCCGCGGCTTGGCCCGAATGGCGAACGATTGCCGATTGCCGACCCGCAAAGCGCAGCGCAGCTTGCCGCTCTGGAACGCAACGCGCCCGAATTCGGCATCCGCTATATTGATGCAACTGCGGCCGAACAGGGCATTGTCCATGTCGTCGGCCCGGAGCAGGGATTCTCGCTGCCGGGCACCACCATTGTATGCGGCGATTCGCACACCGCCTGCCACGGCGGATTGGGCGCGCTCGCGTTCGGGATCGGCACCAGCGAAGTGGAGCATGTGCTGGCAACGCAGACCTTGTTGCTGCAACGCTCGAAAGCGATGGAAATCCGGGTCGAAGGCATGCTTGCCCCAGGCGTCACGGCAAAGGATCTGATCCTGCACATTATCGGGGTCATCGGCGCTGCTGGTGGCACCGGCCATGTGATCGAATATCGCGGTCCGGTGTTTGAAAGGATGAGCATTGAGCAACGCCTGACCGTCTGCAACATGAGCATCGAAGCTGGCGCGCGTGCCGGATTGATCGCACCGGACGAAACCACATTCGCCTATATCAAAGGCCGCCCGATGGCCCCCAAGGGCGCAGATTGGGACGCCGCTCTCGCTTATTGGCAGACGCTGCATACCGATGCAGGGGCGGTGTTCGACAAAAGCGTAGTGATCGACGCTGCGGCAATCGAACCCACGGTGACCTGGGGCACTAGCCCTGAGGATGTTGTGGCGATTGGTGGGCGCGTGCCTGACCCGCTGGATTTTGCCGATGAATCCAAACGCGCCGCCGCTCAAAAAAGCCTCGACTATATGGGTCTGACCCCCGGCACGCCGATGATCGAAGTGGCCATCGAAAACGTGTTTATCGGGTCTTGCACCAACAGCCGGATCGAAGACCTGCGCGCCGCTGCCGCTGTGTTAAAAGGGCGGCGCAAGGCCGAAACTGTGCGCTGGGCCATAGCCGTGCCCGGATCGGGTCTGGTGAAACGGCAGGCCGAGGCAGAGGGGCTCGACCGCATCTTTACCGATGCCGGGTTTGAATGGCGCGAGCCGGGCTGTTCGGCCTGTCTGGGCATGAATCCCGATAAAGTGCCGCCGGGCGAACGCTGCGCCTCGACCAGCAACCGCAATTTCGTCGGTCGACAAGGTCCCGGCGCACGCACGCATCTGGTTTCCCCGGCAATGGCGGCAGCCGCCGCAATTGCCGGGCGGCTTGCCGATGTGCGCGAGTTTGATTGAAGGCGATACGCAACTTTGCTTGAAACCCCCGTCCCGCAGGAGCATGGTCTGATCATGACCGACAAGAACCCCGACAACACCCACCCCGATGCATCCAGCAAAGAACCGGGAAAGCACAGCACCGCCCGCAACGCCGCCATCGGCGCAGCGGCAACCATCGGTTCTGCGGCTGTCGCGGCAGCGCTGCTCTATGCAGGCAAGCGCTTTCTGAAAAACCCGGACAGCAGCAAGACGAGCACCGGCCAATCGGGCACGGTCCCCTCGGGCGAACCACCCGAAACGGACTGAGGGATCGCATGATGGAACCTGTCGCTCGGGTCGCGGGCCGCGCCATCCCCTTTGGTGCCAAAAATGTCGATACCGACATCATAATTCCGGCAAGATGGCTCAAGACCATGTCGCGTGAGGGGCTTGGCCAAGGGGCGTTCGAATCGATCCGCGCGGTGCCCGGCAATGTTTTTGATGCACCGGAAAATGCCGGTGCTCCGATCCTGATTGCCGGTGACAATTTCGGTTGCGGTTCCAGCCGCGAACACGCCGCATGGGCGATCCTCGACCTTGGCATTCGCGCTGTCATCGCGCCCAGCTATTCCGACATATTTTCAGGCAATGCAGTGAAGAACGGCATATTACCGATCGTTCTACCACAGGCTGCTATCGACCGATTGATGGAAGTCGCGCGCGCTGGAGAACCGATTGACATTGATCTCGATGCTCAAACCGTCACTACGCGGTTTCAGGACCGCTTCACTTTCGAAATTGATCCCTTTCGAAAACATTGCCTGCTGAACGGGCTCGACGAAGTGGCCATGACGCTGGAGCGGCACGACGCTATCGGCAAATTTGAAAGCCGCCGCGACCAAGCCCATCCGTGGCTGGCGCAAGGCACTGCAATTTAAGGAAAGCGACCCCATGAAAGCCATCCAGACCCATGAAATCGGCGGCCCCGAAACCTTGAGGCTCGATGAGATCGACACGCCCGTGCCAGGTAAGGGCGAGGTGTTGATCGCAGTAAAGGCCTGCGCCATCAACTATCCCGATACGTTGATGATCCGCGACCTCTATCAATTCAAACCCGAACGCCCCTATTCCCCCGGCGGCGAAATCGCCGGAGTGGTCGAAACGGTTGGCGAAGGGGTCGAGGGTTACAAGGTTGGCGACCGTGTCATGGCCGGGATCGGCAACGGGGGCCTGCGCGAAAAAGCTATTGTGCCAGCTGGCCGGATGTTTCCGATCCCCGACACTGTGCCGTTTGAAAAGGCCGCCTCGCTGCTGATGACTTACGGCACCACGATCCACGGGCTGAAAGACCGCGGCCATATCAAAGCGGGCGATGTCGTTCTGGTGCTGGGCGCAGCCGGCGGGGTTGGACTTTCCGCAGTAGAGCTTGCCAAGGCATACGGCGCGCGTGTCGTCGCGGCAGTATCCAGCGAGGCGAAAGGCGAGGTTGCCCGCAAAGCAGGCGCAGACGAGGTGGTGATTTACCCGCGCGAGGAAATGGACAAGGACGCATCGAAGGAACTGGCCAGCAAGTTCAAGGAAGCCTGCGGCCCGACCGGAGCCAATATAGTCTATGACATTGTCGGCGGCCAATATTCCGAGCCTGCCCTGCGCGCGATTGCTTGGGAAGGGCGTTTTCTGGTGGTCGGCTTCCCGGCGGGGATCGCCAAGATGCCGCTCAATCTCACCCTGCTGAAAAGCTGCGACATTTGCGGCGTGTTCTGGGGTGCTTTCACCGCGCGCGAACCGGCGAAGTTCGTGGCTCAGGTGCAGGAATTGTTCGCTTTGATGCAGGACGGCAAAATCGACCCGCTGGTTTCCGAAACCTTCCCGCTCGAACGCGCGGGCGAAGCCATTGCCAAGCTTGAAAACCGTGAGGCCGTGGGCAAGCTGGTCGTGACCATGGATTAACCCGCGTTTGCAGTGGCCGCGCGCTTGCCGTGGCCGCAGCGCGCCCCTATTTCACAGCCATACTTTCAAGAGGGACCGTCATGACCAATTTCAAGGACCGCGAACGCGCCGAAGAAGCCAAGTTCGCTATGGACGAAGAGACCGCGTTCCGCATTGCGGCACGGCGCAATCGGCTCTTGGGCGAATGGGCGGCAGGGGTGATGAACCTCACACCCGAAGAAACCGACGCCTACAAGAAAGCGGTGGTGCAGGCTGATTTTGAAGAAGCAGGCGATGAAGACGTGATCCGCAAATTGCTGGGCGATCTGACCGCTGCCGAAACCGACGTGAGCGAGAGCGATATTCGCACAAAGCTTGAAGAAATGACCATCGAGGCCAAACGCCAGATGATGGGCGAGGCCTGATCCCATGCCCATGTCCGGCGCAGATATCGAAGCGGCCATTCTGACTGCGCTTCCCGGTGCAACAGTGGAACTGCGCGATCTCGCCGGGGACAACGATCATTGGGCCGCCACGGTCACCGCACCGCAATTCTCCGGCAAGAGCCGCGTAGCTCAGCACAAGATGGTCTACGCGGCGTTTGGCGACAAGATGGGCGGTGAACTGCACGCCTTGCAAGTGACCACGGTGGTCCCCACGTAATTGGCAATCCATTCCAACCGATATCCAAAGGCCCCAATCATGGCTGATACCAATTCCCGTATTTCCGCAATTGTCGCCGAGAATGACGTCGTTCTGTTCATGAAGGGCACGCCCCTGTTCCCGCAGTGCGGATTTTCCAGCCGCGCGGTTGCGATTCTCGACCATTGCGGCGTCGCCTATGAAAGCGTTGATGTGTTGCAGGACATGGAAATCCGTCAGGGGATCAAGGCGTTCTCCGATTGGCCGACCATCCCGCAGCTTTATGTAAAGGGCGAATTCGTCGGCGGCAGCGACATCATGATGGAAATGTTCGAAGCTGGCGAACTCAAACAATTGATGGATGAACAAGGCATCGCCAAAGTCGAAGGCTGAACGCATTCGCGTTCTTCAGCGTCTTGGCAGGTCAAAAAAGAGGCCGCCTCGCTGTACCAGGCGAGGCGGCTCTTTCTTGCACGGGGAAGTGAAACCGTAAGACCAGGAACGTTTCACTTCAGAATTGAAGACCACTTGCTTCGCCGTCTCATATGCATTGGCCATGCCAAAATCAATGATGTTATTTTTTTCAATGTGTTACATGGTTTCATCAAGTTAACCATGGGCCAAAATGTAAGATATGCCGACAGTGATGCGCAGCGCCCTTGGCAAGTCGCGGCGCGCGCGCCATCAAAGGCTGTATGATCACCGATTCCTCATCCGCCTCCTCCTCCGCTTCCAATGGTCCCGAAGGGATACAGGCAGCGACGATCATTATTTTCCGCGATTGCCCGGCGGGCGGCGCGCCGGAGATCCTGATGACCGTGCGGTCGCGCAACATGACCTTTGCGGGCGGCATGGCGGTGTTTCCCGGTGGGCGCGTCGATCCGGCCGATATTGAACTGGGCACGGCTGTGTCCGCCGAAATGAACGGTGCGATCGCTCCAGATGAAGCCGCACATCAAATCGCTGCAATCCGCGAAACTCTCGAAGAAACCGGACTCGCGCTGGGACTGTCTGGCGAAATATGCGCGGATAGCGCGGCAAAGGCGCGTGCGATGATCGCGCAGACAGGCGCGCTTGCCTCGGTGCTCGATGCGTTTGGCTGGTCGCTCGACCTAGCGCAGATCATCCCCTTTGCGCGCTGGTTTCCCAAGAATGAGAATATCACGCGGGTTTACGACACGCGGTTTTATCTCGCCAATCTCGGCACTGGCGCGGTGGATGTCTCGATTGACCATTCCGAGAACACGCGACTGTTCTGGACCAGCGCGCAGGGAGCTCTGGATGCTGCGGATTCTGGCGAGATCAAGTTGATTTTCCCCACCCGCCGCAATCTCGAACGACTCGCGCTCTTCGCCAGTTTCGAAGAAGCGCGCGCACAGGCTGAGGCGATCCCGGTCAAGACCATCGTTCCCAAAGTGGACAGCAGCAGCGGCCAGCCAATGCTGACGATCATGCAGGATGCCGGTTATCCAATCACCGCCGAATTGCTGGAAACCGTGGCACGGGGATAGCTGCGCTGCCCGCCTTTCGACCGCGCCAAGCGGTGCGGCGGCGACGGAGATCAAGAAAATTTGGCGCGCCCTGCAGGAGTCGAACCTGCGGCCTCAGGATTAGAAGTCCCGTGCTCTATCCAGCTGAGCTAAGGGCGCGTTGCTGGCTCCAATAGCGCGCTTTGCCCGGCATTCAAATCACGCTAGATCATGAGCGATGGAAAACACCCCCGCTGCGCCTGACGGTGCACCCGATATGGCTGCTGCATTCGATTATGATGCCAGTGATGGGATCACCGCGACAAGCCGCGCGCCCGCCGCTTTCCGGTTCTACGAATATGTCATGGCGGCGTTTGTCGCCATCCTGCTGCTTTCCAACATTATCGGCGCGGCAAAGCTTTCGACGGTCGCAGGTTTTACATTCGGCGCAGGCATTCTGTTTTTCCCGGTCAGTTATGTCATCGGCGACGTCCTGACCGAGGTCTATGGTTATGCCCGCGCGCGCCGCGTGATCTGGACCGGCTTTGCCGCGCTGATTTTCATGGCTTTCATGAGCTATGTGGTGGTCGCCATGCCGCCCGCCGCATCATGGGACGGGCAAGCCGCCTATGAGCAGGTTTTCGGCAGCACATGGCGGATCGTGCTCGCTTCGATCCTTGCGTTCTGGGCGGGCGAATTCATCAATTCCTTCATCCTTGCCAAAATGAAGGTGTGGACCAAAGGCAAAGCGCTGTGGTCGCGCACGATTGGTTCAACGGTGTTCGGGCAGGGTGTCGACAGCCTGATATTCTACCCCATCGCCTTTCTCGGCATCTGGACGACGCAGGACGTGTTGACGGTGATCGTCACCAACTGGCTGCTGAAAGTCTTGTGGGAGGCCGCGCTGACCCCAGTGACTTATATCGTCGTGGGACGTCTGAAGCAGGCCGAAGGCGTCGATCTGTTTGACACTGACACCGATTTCTCGCCCTTCGCAGGCAAGTAATCCCCTCGGATCAGGCGTCTTTGTCGGTGCGCAGCTGCTCATCCGGCACGATCTCGACTTTCCATTCGCGGCCCAGTCGTGCGGCGAGCAGTTTCATATCCTTTTCCGTCGAATAGCCGAACAATGCAGCGTGACTGGTCGCTAGGCGCAGCACCAATGCATCGTCTTCCACCAGCAGTCTGCTGACCTGTAAGGATCGCCGCGAACGCGCGCCCAATCGCCGCGCCAATCTGATCGCCAGTCCCCAGCAGATCGCCTCTTCCAGTGCCTCTTCACAGGCCAGCGCCTGAACATCGCTGGGCAGGTCCAATGCATTGCCATTGGCCGCAATCGCCGCTGCCAGCATCGCCCGTTCGGCCCCGCTAACCGCAATCCAGCGCTTGTGCATGGCCCAGTCTATCGCCTGCGGCAGACGAATGTTGGGCTCTATCTGCATCGAGGCAAGCGCCAGCATGGTCGCGGCCAGTCTTAGCCTTTCGCTGCCATGCTTGCGCGACGGCGCGGCATCGACGGTCCATGCAGCAATGCGGGTCGCCAGCGTGGGCGGAGCGCCGCGCTGGGTGGCGAACACCGAAATCCCCGCCAGCAGCGGATCCCGCGCCTTTCCATGCGGGGGCAGACGGTCATAGAGCAGCCCCTCGCGCAGGCCCCATGAAGAAAACACCACTGCGCTGGGCTGCAATTGCGCCAGCAAGGCCTGCAGCAAAATCGCCGCGTCGGGCAGCTTTTCGGCGCGCATCGCAGAAATTCGCTTGCGGTTCTTCAAATTGTCCTGCGGTTCTTCGATCAGCAGTTCGGTCAGGCTGCGCGCGCTATTAGGGTCGAGTTCAAAGCCATGCGGATCAGACAGGGGATGCCCACGCGCCTGCATCGCAAACACCGCCATTGCTCGCCATGTCCCACCGACAAGATAGAGCGGCGTGGGCACATGTCCTGACTGGCTGGCAAGTCCCCACCCCGCCTTTGCAATCACCTTTTCAAGTTGTGTTTGCATGTCAGTGCTGGTGTTCTTGCCGCTGTCGCCGCGATATTCCGGCAATCGCAGCGCCCCCAGCGGCAGCGAAACCGCCCCCGCTGTTTCCCCATCGACAAGCGCAACGAGTTCAAGGCTGCCGCCGCCCAGATCGGCAACACTGCCCCCTGCCCCCGGACCGCCAGCATTTGGAAAAGCGCCGAGCACGCCGCTTGCGCTGAGCCGCGCCTCTTCTTCCCCAGACACGATACGCGGATCGTAACCGAGCGTACGCAACCGCGCGATGAAATCCGCGCCATTGCTGGCCTCGCGCACGGCGGCGGTGGCGACGGTTTCGACGTCCGCTATCTCCAGATCATCGATCAGCAAGGCAAAGCGGGCCAGCCCGCGCATCGCCGCATCAATCGCCTCATCCGCCAGAGTGCCGCTGCGCGCAATATCACGGCCCAGCCGGGCGGTGACTTTTTCATTGAGCAGCACCGTGGGTGCGCGCATTGATCCGCCATAGATCACCAGCCGGACCGTGTTGGACCCGATGTCGATAATGGCGCGTTCGGGCGTGTTGCCTGCAAAGATTCCGTCGCGGTCGCCCCGCTTGCGTTTCGAATTCATCCAGCGCGGCCCTTACGCAGCGACAATTTGGGAACCGCTCCGGCCTCCAACGCCCCGCCGCGCCCGGATAGCGAAGGGTTGGTCATGAAATAACGGTGACAGTTGAACGGCTTGCCGTCGGTTTCGACCCGCGAATAGCTGCCGTCGCCATGCAGCCACCAGCTTTGTTCGGTATCCAGCATATTGGCGAGCAGCACCTGTTGCAGGATCTGGTCATGCACTGTCCGGTTGCGGATCGGAATCAGCGATTCGACCCGCCGGTCCAGATTGCGGCCCATCAAATCAGCCGAAGAAATGAACAGCGCCGCGCTTGGGCTGGGCATGGCGTGACCATTGGCAAAGGCATAGATGCGGCTGTGTTCCAGAAACCGCCCGATGATCGATTTCACGCGAATATTCTCGCTCAATCCGGGAACACCGGGGCGCAGTGAGCATATGCCGCGCACGATCAATTCCACCTTCACGCCCGCATCGCTGGCCGCATAGAGCCGGTCGATCATGCCCGCATCGGTGATCTGGTTGCATTTCATCCAGATTGCCGCGGGCTTGCCCTTGCCCGCATTGGCAATCTCTGTGTCGATCCGCCGGTAAATTTCCTGACGAAGATCAAGCGGTGCAATCGAGATCAGCTCAAGTCCATGCGGTTCGACATAGCCGGTAACAAAATTCATCATCTTTGCCGCATCGCGCCCCAATTTGGGGTCAGCGGTGAAAAAGCTCATATCGGTGTAAATCTTGGCGGTCACCGGGTGATAATTGCCGGTCCCGAAATGGCAGTAGGTGCGAAACCCGCTCTCCTCACGGCGCACAACCATGGCTACTTTGGCGTGGGTTTTCCAATCGGTGAAACCATAGATGACCTGCACGCCCGCGCGTTCAAGTTTGCTCGCCCATTTGAGGTTCTGCTCTTCGTCAAAGCGCGCTTTAAGCTCAACCACGGCGGTCACCGAAATGCCTGCTTCGGCTGCTTCGATCAGCGCGTTGATCACCGCGCTTTGTGTGCCTGCGCGGTAAAGCGTCTGCTTGATCGCCACCACATCGGGATCGGCGGCAGCCTGACGGATAAAATCGACCACCACTTCAAAACTTTCGTATGGATGGTGGATGATGATGTCCTTGTCGCGGATCGCAGAAAAGACATCGCCATCGTGTTCGCGCACGCGTTCGGGATAGCGCGGGGAATAAGCATCAAATTTGAGGTCAGGTCGGTCCTCGCCAACAATTTCGGAAAGCCCGTCAATCCCGATCATACCGTCGGTCTTAATTACGGCGGCTTCATGCACGCCCAGTTTTTCCAGCAGGATCGCCTCGCCCTTGGGGTCGAAATCATCCTCCAGTTCCAACTGAATCACCTGACCGCGCCGCCGCCGCTGAATCGCGCTGCGGAAGGTCCTCACCAGGTCTTCGGCCTCTTCCTCGATTTCGATATCGCTGTCGCGCAAGACCCGGAACAGGCCGTCGCCTTCGATTGTGAAGCCGGGAAACAGCTTTTTTGCATAGCGCTGAATCAGGCTGGCGATGGAGATATACAGCGCCTCTCCCGGACCCGCCCCTGATGCGTCCCCATTGGTATCGGGAACGCGGACGAAACGCGGCAGCGCGGTCGGGATCAGGATCATCTCAATGATCTGTTCCTTATCCGCGTCGCGGGTAAGGGTGAACAGCAGCCCCATCCCTTCGTTATGGACAAACGGAAACGGATGCGCCGGATCGAGCGCCTGAGGGGTGATAACCGGCAGAATCTCTTCGAGGAAAAACGCCTCCAGCCATTTATGCGCCGCCGGTTTGACCCGCTGTTCATCGGCAATGTGGATGTCGGCTTCGGCGAGCGCGGTGCGCAGATCGCGCCAGATGTTCTGTTGCTGCGCGGACAATTGCGCCAGCTTTTCACGGATTGCAGCGAGCTGCTGCGTTGGTGTGCGGCCATCGATCGCCGGTTTGTCGATGCCGCGCTGCGCCTGACCGACAAGGCCAGCAACGCGGATCATCATGAATTCATCGAGATTGCTGCCCGAAATCGACAGGAACCTGAGCCGTTCCAGCAGCGGATATTTGCTATTAGCGGCCTCTGCCAGCACTCGCTCGTTAAAAGCCAGCCACGACAGTTCGCGGTTAAAATAGGCATCGGCGCGCGGCAATTCTGCATCTGAAGCGGGCGCATCGGGCAGCGGGGCAATCCGGCTGGTGGCCGAAACATTGGATGTGCTGGTCGGTAACTGACTGCTCATAGTTTTCCTGCGCGGCTTACATTGCGAAAATTGGCCCGAAGGGAAATGCGCCCAAGTCCCTTCGGTGCGCCATGTTCGCAGCCGCAAACCGTGTAAATCACCAAAGGGTGCTTGTCACAAGATTGTCAATCGCGGGCGCAGCCTAGCGGGCAACGGTGCCGCGCGAATGTCCCGCTATAACAGTGAGCGGCTGTCCGCGATTGCCGTTATCCCGCGCTTTCCATTGGCGTCGCGGCCCAGTTGCACCAGCACATCGATCACGCTGGCGGCATAGGCGATAGTATCCGACCGAGTTAGGCCGATGCCGGTTTGCATCACCATCAGCGACAATTGTTCGAGCGCCCCGCGCAGCGAATTGGCGTGGATCGTCGAAAAACTACCCGGATGGCCCGTGTTGATCGCGCGCAGAAACGATACGCTTTCCGCGCCGCGCAATTCGCCCAGCACGATCCGGTCGGGGCGCAGCCGCAGTGCTGCCTGAAGCAATTCGTTGGGTGTGACCTTGGCCTCTCCCAGTTCACCCTTCACCGCGACCAAACCGACCGAGTTCTCTCCCGGAAATTTAAGCTCGGGCGTGTCTTCGACCAGCACCACGCGCTCATGCTGTGGAATTTCGCCCAGCATGGCGTTGAGGAACGTCGTCTTGCCGGTGCTGGTGCCCCCTGAAATCAGGATCGTACGGCGGTGCCGGATCGCCTCGCGCAGATATTCGATCGGTTGAAATTGCGGATCGGGCAATTCGATCACCGCCTCACCTGTAAGTGGGCCGGTGTCATAGGCATCGAGCGGCAGGTCGAGTCGGCGGTGGCGGCGGATCGCCATGATCCAATGCTTGCGGCTGGCGGGCGGGCCGCAAAACTGAATGCGCGCGCCGTCAGGCAGCGTTGCGCCAAGCAGCGGGTGTTCGCGGTTGATCCCCTGATGGCTGACCCGCGCAACCTGTTCAGCCAGACGCTGAACCAGACGGTCATCGATTTCGGGCGTGATGATTTTCTTGATGCCGGGGTCAGAGGCGTCCTCAACCCACACTTCGCCGGGGCCGTTAACCATGATCTCGGTCACAGTATCACGGTCCAGCCAGCGTTTGAACGGGGCGAGATAGGCATCGAGATAGACGCTACGCTCTCCGACGATAGCAACGGGGGCGCCCACCGCAGGATCGGAACCCTCGCCGCCGCCAGTCGCGCTCGCTGTAGGTGAGCCAGCCCGGCCGGAACCGGGGGAGAAAGGATGAATATCAGCGGCCATCAGTCATGTCGCTATCGCGTCACTCGCTGACGGTGCTGAAATCGAGATCGCGCGCGGTAAAGACGCGGATCGGTTCGCCCATGCGCACGCGGATGGTTGGCCCGATCTGGCCGTCTTGCTGCGCCGCGATGCTGGCAGCGCTCTGCCCTGCTCCGCCAAGAATGACAGAGGTGCCGCCTGATGCAATCGCGCCAAGCCCGCCAATCACTGACAACAGCATCGACGATCCAAACCGGCGGAAGAAGTGATTGTTGACATCGCCTTCAAGTCCGGTGGTGCCGTCGAAACCAACTGCAGGGGATGCAATATTGACCGAAGCGCCATCGGGCCGGATGAGCCGCGTCCAGATCACATAGGCGCGTTTCTGACCTTGCTGCACGCCCGATTGATACTGACCGATCAACCGAGACGAGCGCGGGACCAGCACACGCGAGCCGTCAAAGCTGCGCACGTCCTGGCTTACCACGGCGCGGACATAGCCCGGCACATCGGTGTTGATCGCGGTTTCAAGGACCGCCGGAATCATTGTGCCTTCGGTCACGGTGGTGGCCGGATTGACCATCGCGCGCGCCTGAGCCGGAGCACCGCCAACGCCGCCGAGCCGGCTGGCAAAGGCAGCCGCTGCGCCGCCCGCACCTGAATCGCCCGTCGCAGCGCCGCTTGCCGGACCATTGCCCGGCGCGATTTCGCCCGCCCGCGCGGCTTGCACCGCACGGCTAGCGTCAAAAATCAATTGCGGGCTGGCATAGGGATTGGTTGACAGTGCGGGGTCGATACCAGGAGGGTTGGCAAGGATCGGAGCCGGGGCAGGATCGGGGCGCGGCGTCACCGGAGCGACCGCGGGCTGCGGTGACGGGACCGCTGCCGGAGCAGCGGCGACTTGCGCGGGCGCCGCCTGACCGCCGACTGTTTCGGGTTCGGGCACCTGCGCTGCATTCATCGCCCAGAACGTCGTCGCCCCAAGCAGACCCACGATTGCCACACCGGCGGCAAGGCCTAGCCCTTCGGTCTTGGACTTTCGCTCAACCACAGAGGAAAACCCGCTGCGGCTCGCCAGGTCGATGACCTCAGCGGATTCGCCCTCACGCGGGTCACCGATATTCTCGTTTCCGTTGTCGCCCTTCTTGGGCGGAAGACGCATGGCAAGACGCATTATTTCATCTCCAAAGCGAAAGTTTCAAACAAGACAATCATGATCCGAGCGGGCCGCCCTCATTGCCGGGGCGCGGTCCGCCTGCACTGCGCGGTCGCGGGGCATCGGTGTTGGTCAATGTAGCAGTATCGCGGCCGGAGCGCAGGATAATTTGCGCCGGAACCCCGTCCAGCACCACGGTGTCGCCGCGAACGGTGAAATTCACCGGCCCTTCGACACCATCAGAATTCGTCACAAGGATCGCCGGGATCGCCGTCCCTGCAGGCCAGGTCAGGAACAGCGCATCGCCGTCATCATAGGCGCGCGCAGGCAGCAGACCGGCTTCGCCCGCGCCTGCCCAGCTGAAATTGAGCGCGGCAGGGTCGCTGACCGCATAGGGATCGTTGGCAGCCGCAAGCTCAACCGGATTGGCCTGTTCCTGTTCGGCGGCCTCAGCGGCGGCGAGTGCGGCTTCGGCCTGGGCGGCCTCCAGCTCCGGATAGCGGAATTGCAGCACGTAAAGCGGCGAATTGCGCGGGGAGGCGACAAGGTCGAACAGATAGGTACGGCGGCTCGTCACCACAGTCATATTGGTGCGCGCGCTGGGCTCCAGCGGTTTCACGAACAGGATCGTTTGCGCCTGATTGGGCTGAATTTGCCAAGCGTTGCTGTCACCCACGGCGACGTTCTGAATCGATTCGTCAGGTGCGAATTTGATCGTGGTTTGCACCCGAACCTTGCCATTAATGGTGACGACCCGGCTTTCATCGAATGTCAGCGTGACCAGTCGGGGATCATTTGCCCGCGATTCCTCGGCAGGCTCAGCCGATTCTTGGGCGGAGACGGGCATGGCAAAGGGCGCTGCGATTGCTAGCGCAATGCAGGCCATCGAACATAATAAGGAAAGCCGAAGCTGACCGGCACTAAACATTATCGTGTCTCCGGTTTGGGGGCGCTGTTACGGGCGCTTTGCGCGGCGCTGCTTGAACCGGCTGAACGAAACCGATTGCCGATCCCGCGTGTGCGTGACGCGGCAGGTCCGACAGATGCCGCTGCGCCGCCGCCCGTTGTTGCGGTGTAGATCCGCGTTTCCCTTCCGCCGCCCGTGTTGCCAACAGGGCCAGTGTCATTGGCTGCCATCGCCGCAGGAACTTGCACGTCGATGCGCCGCTGAACCGCCGCCGCCGATGCAGCCGGAGCGATCTGCGAAGCGCGATCTGGCATGGCTGCAGGGACGGAAGCAGGCGGCATACGGGCGGTATCTATCCCGCGATCATCGCTGATATTAGGGGCTGCTAGGCCGAACACCGTCCAGCCGCCAACCATGCTGGTGGCGACCTTGAGCACCATCAGCATGAGCAGGACATGGACAAAGCCGACAACGAAAAACGCCATCGCCGCTTGCTGATCTATCTGGCCTGGAACCGCGACCAGCGCGGCGAGGATGGGCACCGCCATCTCGAGCATGATTGATCCGCCCACGACCGCAAACAGGGGAGCGATCGCCAACATTACCAAGCCCTTGAGCCAGCCGACAAATAGCCCGCGCGTGCCATTGAACAACGCCAGAACCACGAAAATCGGCCCGATCGCGAGCAACAGCGCAAGGCCAATCCGCGCCGTGACCAGCAGGCCAACGGTGCCCAGCAACAACAGCATTGCGCCCGCCCACATCATGCCCGGCGGCGAAAACAGGCTGATATTCTCCTGCCCCGTGCTCGCCTGCTGAACCGCAAGGAACACAATATCGAGCTTGGTCGCAAAAGTCGCCGTCGCTTCACCGTCACTATCGGTCAACACCCCGGCGAGCCAATCCGGACCCAGCACGAAAATGTTGTAGAAGAAACTCTGATAAGCGACGAAACTGGTCACAAAAGTAAGCACCAGCCCAACGGTCATCATCTTGGGGATCAATGTGCGGACCGACAGATTGGACCGGCCAATCATCAGGCTGATGCCGAAAAACGCGACATACATTGTTAGCAGCACGGTCAGGACGATGGCGAGTTGACCCTCTTCGCCAAACAGCCGGTTAAACGCCTGCTCGCTCACCTGGCTGGCGATACAATCCACCGCTGTCAGCGCAGCGGCAACGCCCGTTCCCATGTCCTGGGAGGCAAGATCGCAGCTCGTCGTCATTCGGCCGCCTGCCAGACGGGAATGCCGTCCTCGTCAACTTCGCTCGCACCATCGGGCCACGCGCGATTGGTGAGCGCGGGATACCAGGCGCTGGGATCATCGCCCACCGCTTCGCGCAGCAAGTCAAGCCGCCGCACCGACGCCTCACGCCCGGAAAGGATCGTAAGCACTTCGGGCGCACCGGACAGATCGAGCCTGACGACAACGCTCGCATCGGGTTGACGCACCAGAAAACAGCGCGAATGCGCGGGCAGAGTGCGGATCAACGCCAATTCGTGCGGCGTCAGGCCAAAGCCATCGCAATAATCTTCGGGCCGGGCGCGGCTGTTGGGCATGAACACCATAGTGGCGGTTTGTTCGACCAGTGCAGTCGAAATGCGACTCTCCAGAGCATCGCGCGCCGACTGGGTGGCAAATCCGACCAGCGCATTGCGTTTTCTCAGGGTCTTGAGCCAATCGCGGATGCGCGCAGCGAACACCTCATCATCCAGCGCCTTCCACCCTTCGTCGATCAAAATCATGGTCGGCTCACCGTCGAGGCGTTCGTCGATGCGGTGGAACAGATACATCATCGTCGGCGTGCGCAGGCGCGGGTTTTCCAGCAGCTGCGTCATGTCGAAGCCCAGCACCCGACTTTCCAGATCAAGCGCGTCGCGTTCATTGTCGAACAGCCATGCATGTTCGCCGCCGTCTCCGCCCGGATTGCCGATCCACGCGCCCAGCCGGTCGGCCAGATCGCCCGGTTCAGGACGCCGCGCGCCTGCCAGCAATTCCTTGAAATGACGAAGGCGCCGCAAACTGGGATCATTGGCGTAGGTTGCATCAACAGCCGCGCTGATCGTTGCATATTCCTCTGGCCCGTCCGCTTTCAGCAGCACGCCCAACCAATCGCGCAAGAACGCCTTGTTGCTGGGGGTGTCGGGCAGCGCGAGTGGGTTGAAGCCGGTCGGTTCACCCGGATTGATCCGGTCATAACGTCCGCCGATGCCGCGAATGAACAGCTCCGCCCCGCGATCCTTGTCGAACAATATTGTGCGCGGCTTGAATTTCTGCGCCTGCGCGGCAAGGAAATTCATCACCACCGTCTTGCCCGAACCCGACGGCCCGATGACCGAAAAATTGCCAAGATCGCCGTGGTGAAAATTAAAGAAG
Source organism: Qipengyuania sp. ASV99 (assembly GCF_047872805.1). NCBI lineage: Bacteria > Pseudomonadati > Pseudomonadota > Alphaproteobacteria > Sphingomonadales > Erythrobacteraceae > Qipengyuania > Qipengyuania sp. ASV99. Next base: position 46,727 of record NZ_JBLQUK010000005.1, read on the forward strand.
AACGGGGTTGCGCTGGTCGTTTCCAGCAAAGTCACCGCATCGCCCCAATGGTTTCCACTGGCCTGCCCAAGCGCAAAGCCATGAAAGCTGCCAAAGCTCGCCATATTGGCCGAGGAAATCAGCGCGCGGCGTACGATGTAATCCTCGTTTCCGGGGAATTGACCCCAGAATGACGGTTCAAGATTGGTATCTTCGCGCACTGCAATCGCGCCAGTATCAGCCAGGGCAGCGGTGCAGGCGGCAGTTGCCTCATCGAGCCGGTCGAGCGAGCGTTCGCGCACCAGCACGGTGAGATGATGATCGCCAAACCCGACGCCGCCATTGCCCAGCGCATCACGCGCAGCCATCATGTCGCTGCGTTCGGCGGCAGCCTCTTCATCGACAGAGCGCGAGCGGCGCAGCGCCAGATCGATCCGTTCGCGCGCCGTCGTGCGCTCATTGGGCGCATAGCTTTCGGTCACGATCATCTCATACGGCAACCTCAGCAAGCCATCGAGCAGGCCTGGCGAGGTCGCTTCTGGATAATCCTTAAGGCCCAGAATGGCAGAAAAGTCGGGGTTACCGCTGCCCCGCAATTCCATCGCATCCAACCCGAAACTGGCGCGGCGATAGGGCAACATATGGCCGATATCAGTATCCGGAGCGGGCCGCCGCACGGGCCGCATTTCGCCATTGTACAGCGCCGAGAGCAGCTCCAGAATTTCGGAATTGGTGCCGTCGTTGCTTCCCGGTGCGCGGTAATCACCCAGCACCGCTGCGCCGTAAGCCGACAGCGAGGCCACAAGTCCGCTGATCGCGGCTTTGAGGCTGCGAATATCCTTGGGGTCGGCTTCGAGCTCGTCGCTGCCTTGGCGTGAAAAGAATTTGCTCAACCGTTCAGGTAGGCCCGTCTTGCCGCGCGCAGGACGGCGGATCAGGGTGACGAACTGGTCGTTGATAAACAGCGAACCGCCAGCCAGCCGTTCTTTCCACCGGGTATCGATATGGCGCGAAAGCGGATCGGGAAATTCGGCGTCAAGTTCCACCTCGACCCGGCGGCGGATAACGTGATGATACAGTACAAACCGCGCATCTAGCGTCGATCGCAGCACCACCTCGCGAGTGGCAGTGTGGGCATTAAGCGCGTCGGAATCCTCGGTTTCAAACAGCAGGCCCGGCACCTGTATGGCGCTCATCACCGACCCATCGCGCAACAGCACGGTGTTTTCGTCGACCACCCGCGCATAAGGCAAACGGTCGCCGACGCGCGCTTCCTTCGCGCTCCACGCAGCAGGTCCGATCCATTTCACCATATCCGGCCCTCCTTAAGAGGCCTGTTTGTTCACTTACGGCGCGTAGCTGTTGCAGCCCCAGCGCTTGAAATTGGGGACGCGCGGGCATTTCGATACTTTGGTAATCCAAAGGTCAAAGATACGCGGCTCGCGCAGAGACACAAAATAGCCAATTACATGCATGACAATCGGCACGGGTACGATCCAGTATGATTTTACCAGCAGGAACGCGATCGTCGTCACCATCATGTTGATGACGAAAAAGTTCATCGTCACGCCCATGAACATCTGTGGCCGCGTCAATGCGCGGTGGACAGGATGGCGGATGAGATCGTTCATTTATTTTTCCCTGCCCAGTGGCCTACGCCGTGCCGGCGATACCGGCGACGATCACAGGAGCGCCGAAAATGATAAACACGCCGATGATAACCGTCGCGCCAAACCGCCAGTTCATCCGCCCGGTCAGCATCATGAAGCCAACTGCGGCGACCGCCATCACAGCGAGGCTTGTCGCTATCGGGCCCAGCAGAATGCTTTGCATCCACACCACCGCATTGGTGATTGGCCCGGACCCTTGCGGTTGGTTCTGCGCATACGCCGTAGCGGGCATCAGAAAGACGGCGAGCAGCGCCGCAAATCTGGCAGCAACAGTGACCGGATTGGCGGCCAGATTACGAAAAAGCGAAGTCATTGTCGGTTCCATTGTCCTTTGAACTTTATTCATCGCGCAGAGCATTACGGCGCGCCCGGGCGCGAATGGCTTGCAAGCCGCCCCATGATTGCGGCCACATATTGCCGGGTTTCGCGGATATTGGGAATGCCGCCAGCGCGAATAACTCGCCCCGGTCCGGCGTTGTAAGCGGCGAGAGCTTTTTCCAGATCGCCATCGAAACGGTCGAGCTGTTCGCGCAGATAGCGCGCCCCGCCCTCCAGATTCTGCATTGGATCATCGGGATCGACGCCCAAATAACGAGCCGTGCCCGGCATCAACTGCGCAAGCCCGCGCGCACCCGCGTGGCTTACGGCATTTTCGCGCCAGCGGCTTTCCTGCCAGACCAGCGCTTCGAGCAGACTTGGGCTAAGGTCAAAACGCTGCGACAATTCATGGATTTTCGCGGTGTAGCGCGGAGGAATGCCAGCCGCGTGTGCAGCTGCATTACCGATGATCCGGTCTGGCACCATCACAGCGCTCAATTCGGTCCACGCCGACTCTGTTGCAGCGGGGTCGGTTGCCGATGAGCCCGGCAAATCGCCGCTGGACGCAGGAACGCCGCCAGCAACCCAGCGGGCGCCGTTAGCGTCCAATTCCATCACATCCGCCTGTGCATTTGTCGCAGCCAAAGCCAGCGAGGCGGCAATGCAGTAAAAGCTCGCACGAGCGAGAATCATTCCGGGCCCTCCAGAAACTCCCCCTTGTCTATCGTAAATGACAAGCAGGTGACAGCTTTGGGTTTGGCGCGGCGGAATATGGCGCGGCAAGGCCATATCTACGGGCGAGAAATATGCGGTCTATCACTGCTGCGAAGCAGCGATTGCCTCAGGGGTCAAATGGGGCGGTCAGGCCTTCGAGCCCGAACCGCCCCCATTGCGGGTTAGCGCTGATTCATTGTCAATTGATCGTTGCCTGAGCCAGCAGGCCGGAATTCGCCGCGTGACAACATGGCCAGTGCTCGTCGTGCCAGACGGCGCGAGTCGGTCGCACTGCCATTCGCCGTTTCGAGCTCAACCACTTCGCGCGCTTCGAGCGCGGCCTCAAAGCTCTTGCGCGCTTCGGCGATGCTGCCGCTTTGCGCATAGGCAATGCCAAGATTGATCAGCAGCGCCGGATCGCCAGGATATTCTGCAAGTTCAGCCTTGAGCATCGCAATTGCGCGGACGCTTTCGCCGTCGGCAAGCGTTTCGGCAGCCAGCCCCGCATCCGCCGAAACCACGGCAGATGGGTCAGAAGTTTGCGCCATGGTCACGCTTGCCGCGAACAATGCAGTCAGGCCAACAGGTGTCATTATCGACAGAGTCATACTCATGCCCTCCTTTTCAATATGAACAAGGTGGAGCAGGTGGCGGCAGGATGCAACCAAAATGTCATATTGTAATATAAACGTCATTTTGGAACGCAGGTTTGATATATTTCAGTTACTTAAAATTGTCATAAACGATCAATGTGCCACGGCTTGTACGGTTTGGTTATGTCATATTTGTCTTTCTTCGGTCATATGACAGCTTTGTAGGGCAAACTGTAACCCTGCAAAAATTCTGTCACATCCGACCCCTAGCGCCCCAATTGCGCACTCACTCAACGCGCTTTGTTGATTCTCGGTTTTTGAGGGGACCGCTCGCTGTGAAAAATATCCAACGCACTCTCGTCCTTGGCGCCAGCATGATTGCTCTTGCTGGTTGCGGAGCAGACGAAATCGTCTCGCCCGGCACTAGCGGCGACATTATCATTAACAATCCGGCGCCGACGCCGACACCGACGCCGACCCCCACGCCGACTCAGGCGCTGGTAACCCCGGCTGCTGGTTGTCCGACGATTGCTTCGACCGGCGGTCTGGCCGATGTTGGCACGATCTCCGGCCCGACCGGTACCTATCGCGTCTGTCAGTTGCCGACCACGTTCAACGCTGACGACAATCTGCCGTTCATCAACGGCCTGCTCTACCAAGTTTCAGGCCGGACCAACGTCGGCACCGATCAGGGTTTTGCCAGCACCGGGACGGACGTCACCGTATCGATCGAACCGGGCGTGATCCTGTTCGCACAGGCGGAATCGTTCTTCATCGTCAATCGCGGAAACACGATTTCTGCGAACGGCACAGCGACCAATCCAATCATCTGGACCAGCCGCGACAACGTGCTTGGTCTTTCCAGCGATTCCAGCGATGCGCAGTGGGGCGGCGTCGTGCTGCTCGGCCGCGCGCCGGTTTCGGATTGCTCGGACGGCACATTCAACACCACTGCCAACCCCAATGCCAACCCGACCTGCCAACAGCAGCTCGAAGGCACAACGGTTGCCACTCCCTTTGGCGGGACCAATTCGGCCGATTCGTCCGGTTCGTTCACGTTCAACCAGATCCGCTATTCGGGTTTTGAGCTGCAGCAGGCCAACGAACTTCAGTCGCTGACAACGGGCGGAATTGGCTCGGGCACGGTCATCAACAACCTGCAATCGTTCAACAGCTCGGATGACGGCGTCGAATTTTTCGGCGGCAGCGTCAACATCAGCAACCTTGCGGTTATCGGGGCTTCGGACGACTCGCTTGACGTGGACACCGGTGCGCAAGCCAATGTTGAAACCGTTGTGGTTGTGCAGCGCGCCAACACTGGCGACAGCATTATCGAGCTCGATTCGCCGGGCGGTGAACAGGCCACTCCGGGCAATGCAATCCCGCAGACTGTGTTCCAGGTGAACAACGCCACTTTCGTTCAGCGTTCGTCGGCTTCGAGCCAGGCTGTTCGCGCACGCGGCGGCGCGGCCTTGAGCCTGACCAACGTCGTGATCGACATCGACAGTGCGGATGACAATTGCATCCGTATTGACGAACAAATCACTCTTGATGCGATCATCGGTTTCGACTCGGTGGTCTGTGACGGCGGAACCCGTCCGGTTCGCGGTTCGGGCGTTACCGATGCTGCGGTTCAGGCGGTTGTCGATGCTGGCACGAACAACAATGTGCTCGCCACGCTGACGCTGTCGAACGGTATTGTGAATGGTTCGTTCGAGAACGGCATTACGCCGTTTGCAGCCAATCCGGCTCGTTCGACTTTCTTCACCAATCTGGCCTTCATTGGCGCCGTCCAGACCGCAATCGCCGATGATTTCGGTGGCTGGACCTGCAACTCGTCGATCCTCGACTTTGGCAGCGCTGCTGGTGCTTGCACCTCGCTGCCGGTCAGCTGATCGCGCCTTTCGAATTGTGGGGGGCGCCGCATCTTGCGTGCGCCTCCCCTGTTCTTTGTAAACGGGCTCACCAAAAGCCCGAACGTATTTCCAAGGCCTAATCATGAGGGGGTCTAGCATTATGTCGACCGGCAAGCGCCTGGCAGGGCTGCTGCTTCTCACCACGTCGCTCACCTTTCCCACGGTCATTCACGCTCAGTCGACTGCTGATCCCAGCACCGGAGAAGATGACCTCGCGGAAGATGTGCAGGGTGTCGAAGAACAAGACGATTTCGATCAACCAGAAATCTCCGTACCCGGCGGCTCCGGGATTATCGTCACCGGACGGCGCAACCGGAATCCGGAGCGCTCTTCGTCGCAGGTTCTCAATGTTCTGACCGAAGACGATATTGCCCGCACCGGAGAAAGCGACATTGCCGGCGCACTTGGCCGCGTGACCGGTCTTTCGCTTGTTGGCGATGGCCGCGTGTTCGTTCGCGGTCTGGGTGATCGCTATTCGCTCGCTTTGCTCAACGGCCTCCCGCTCCCGAGCCCCGAACCGCTCAGCCGCGTTGTTCCGCTCGATATTTTCCCCACCAGCGTTATTGCTTCGTCGCTGGTGCAAAAGACCTATTCCGCGAACTATCCGGGTGAATTCGGCGGCGGCGTGATCAACCTCACCACCAAAGCGGTCCCAGTTGACGACTTTCTGTCGGTCAAGTTTAGCGCGAGCGGAGACAGCGAAACCACATTCGAAAACGGTCTGACCTATTTCGGATCGGAGCTTGATTCGTTCGGCTTTGACAATGGTAACCGCGATATTCCATCGAACCTTCAGGCATTTTTCAACAGCGGTGAACGCATCGGCACAGTGCCTGTTGCCGTCGCCGAGGGCATTGCCGGGCAACTTTTCCCGCTCAACCTAGTAACGCTGCAACGCGACAATTCGCAGCGGCCGAACTTTTCCGGTTCGATCACCGGCGGTGCATCGTTCGAACTGGGCGAGGAAACCTATCTCGGCGTGATTGCCACCGCTTCGGTGAAGAACGGCCTTCGCAATCGCAGCGTTCTCAGCCAGCAGGGCAGCAACGATCTGACCCAGGTTTTCCAGCAAGAAGAAACCTTCATCACCGATGAAACCTCGCTGGTGAATGCGTTGTTCAGCGTGGGACTTGACGTTGGCCCGCACACTGTGCGCTGGACCAATCTCTACATCCGCGACACTTTGAAAACCGCACGCCTCTCCGAGGGTTTTGACGTTTTCCCAGGCGCAACCGGGTTCGATTTCCAGAACCAGCAGACCGCGTGGTTTGAACGTCAACTGATCGACTCGCAAATCGTTGCCGAGCTTGAATTCGACCGGCTGAGCGTCGATCTGCGCGGAGGTTATGCCCGTACAGACCGCGAGGCGCCGTTCAACACCACATTCAGCTACACTCGCACAAACCTGCCGGGCAATCAGTTTGGCGATCTGTTCGTAGCGTATTTCAACCAGCTTTCGGACGCAGGCATCACCACGGTGTCCTTCGACGATCTGCAGGAAGAGCTGTATTACGGCGGTGTCGATATTGGTTATGAGATTACCGATACATTCGAAGCCACCGTTGGTTATGCCTACACCGACACCGACCGGTATTCCGTCAGCCGCGAGTTCCGTCCGTTCATCTCGCCGGATACCAGCAATCCCGATCTCGCTTCGCTCGATGAAAACGCGGCGGTTGCGCTCGGCTTGCGGCGTCCGGGTGACATCATCAATGGTGCCACACTCGCTGGGTTTAACGTCACGCTGACCGAGGCAACACCGTTCCCGGCGTTCGATGCGGCGCTTGAGGTGCAGGCGGGTTATGGCATCCTGCGCTGGCTTCCCACCGATACTCTGACAATCGAAGCCGGTGTCCGTTACGAAGATGCAACCCAAACGGTCTCTCTTGACCAGACCATCTTTAACACCCCGGTCGCCGGTGCAACGCCGACGAACATTGCAAACGATTACTTCCTGCCCGGCGCGACCGTGACATGGGAGCCGATCGAGGATCTGCAGCTTCGCGCTGCGGCCTCGCGGACAATCGCTCGCCCGCAGTTCCGCGAGCTTATCGAACAACGCTTCTTCGATCCTGAATCGAACCGTCTGTTCCAGGGTAACCCGCTGCTGCAGGACAGCAAACTGATCAACGCGGAAGTGCGCGCCGAATATTACCTTGGCGGGCGTGACCGGATCAGCCTTGCCGGTTTCTACAAGGAAATCGACAATCCCATCGAAAACACGTTCAACGTCGCATCGGGTCAGATCTTCACCAGCTTTGCAAACGCCCCTTCGGCCGAGCTTTATGGTGCTGAACTTGATGTGGTTTACGGGATCGACCTTTACGATCTGGGCGGCAGCTTCTTTGAAACCAAACAATTGCTGTTCCTTGCCAACTACACCTACACCCAGTCATCGATCTCTGTAGGCGCGGGCGACATCGCCCCTACTCCTGCAAACCCGAACCAGCTGGCCAGCCTGATCTTTGACGATGGCGATCCGCTGGTGGGTCAATCGGACCACATCGCCAACCTCTCGGTTGGCATTGAGGACACCGAAAAGGTCCAGCAGTTCACGATCTTGTTCAACTATGCGAGTGAACGGGTGACACAACGTTCGGGTATTCAGCCTGACTTTGTCGAAGACCCAGGCCTGACCGTGGACATCGTTGCCCGCACTGAATTGAAGCTTGGGGTTCCGATGGAGCTGAGCTTTGAAGTGCGGAACATCTTTGGCCGCGACAATTTCGAATTTCAGGATAACGGCGTGAACCGGCTGGAGTTTAACACTTATCAGGTGGGGACATCGTTCTCCTTTGGTGTCTCGGCCGATTTCTGATCCACTGAAAAGCTGAACATTATCAATCGGAAAGGCCGCTCCATCCGGGGCGGCCTTTTTGATTCGATCGCCGCGGGTCTTGCCGCTGCGCAATTTGGAGGCAAAATTCAGCTCAAGTCGAACACGTAACCCAGCGAGCGCACCGTGCGCAGCGGATTGCCGCCGCCTGCCGCCTTGATCGCGCGGCGCAGACGCCCGACCCAGACATCGACGGTGCGTTCGTCAATCGGCGGCTCGCGCTTGCCCAGACCGCTGATCAGATCCTCGCGGCTCAGCACCCGGTTGGGATTCTCCGCAAAGAACCGCAGCAGGCGAAATTCGTTGGGGCGCAGAATTATCGGCTCGCCATCCCAGCGTGCCTGCAAAGCCGCCATGTCAATCGACAGATCGCCCATCTCCACCCGCCGCACCGCATGCCGATCACCATGGCGCGATTGCAGCGCCAGCACCCGGTCGAGCACCGCGGTGCGGCTGAGCGGACCGACCACATAATCATCCGCGCCTGCGCGCAGCGCCCGGCGGCGATCCTCGGCATCGTCCTGTTCCAGCACCATGGTCACATGCGCCTCTGACGTGCGCGGATCGGCGCGCAAACGGCGGCACATTTCCAGCCCGGCCAGATCGTCCATCACCCAATCGACAAAGGCCCACATCGGCCCATCGACCAGTCTCCGGGGACCATCGGCACCCAGCCGGTCAAAGGTCAGCCGCCGTCCATCATGGACAAAATCTTCAAGGCTTTCGCCCAGTTCATTGGTCAGGAAAATATTGATAACGTCCATGACCGCCCCGCATGGCTCACCCGGCCCGCGCCCGGTGTTCGCGGCAAGGATTGGCGCAATCGTGTGACGCGTTCGTGACGAGAATCTGACCCGCTCTACTGGCATGTCACAAAGGGCCATTTCCTCAATAAATCTCGGCAATCGCGGATCATTTCTTGACCGAAACCTGATCCATCGCTGGCATTGGCATCCCCATGCCGGTCGGCCATTTGGGGCGATAGGGTGCCTCCAGCGCGGCCACATCCGCTTCGCTCAAATCAAGGTCGATCGCGGCCACCGCCGCCGCAATATGCTCTGGCCGGGTCGCGCCAATGATCGGCGCGGTGACCGCCGGTTTGGTGAAATGCCACGCCAGCGCCGCGCTCGCCATGGGCACGTCATGCGCAGCCGCGACCTGTTCCAGCGCGCGGATCACCGCGTCGTCGGCGTCGTCACCCTGATAAAGCATCTTGCCCACACCATCGGTCTGGCTGCGCACAGTCTCTTCACCCAGCGGCCGCGCCAGTCGTCCGCGCGCCAGCGGGCTCCACGGGATAACCCCAACCCCCTCGGCGGCGCACAGCGGGAGCATTTCGCGCTCCTCCTCGCGGTAGAGCAGGTTCAACTGATTTTGCATCGAGACAAACCGCACCCAGCCATTGGCGCGCGCGGTCTCCTGCGCGCGGGCGAATTGCCACGCATACATCGACGACGCGCCAATATAGCGCGCCTTGCCCGCCTTCACGATGTCGTGCAGCGCCTCCATGGTTTCCTCGATCGGAGTGTGATCGTCCCAGCGATGGATCTGAAACAGATCGACATAATCCATCTCCAGCCGCGCCAGACTGTCGTCAATCGCCTGCATCAGCGACTTGCGCGACAGTCCGCCGGTGTTGGGGGCCCCTCGCCACGGAATGAACGCCTTGGTCGCCACCACGATTTCATCCCGCCTCGCCATTTCGCGCAGCAATGTGCCGGTGATCTCTTCCGAAGTGCCGCCCGCATAGCCATTGGCGGTATCGAAGAAATTGATCCCGGATTCGAGCGCCTGCCGAAAAAACGCCCGGCTCTCCTCCTCACCCAGCAGCCAGTCGCCGTGCCAGCCCTTTGACTTGTCACCGTAAGACATGCAGCCCAGGCACAGGCGCGACACCGAAAGGCCGGAATTGCCGAGGCGGGTGAATTTCATTGCCTATTCTCCAGTGAAACCTTGCGAATATTTCCAACCTGCTTGACACATTGGACCGGGTGTCAAGCGGGTTTTTCGACGTTAATTCATTGAAACAGAACAATAAATCCGAAAAAAGCTTGCTTGACACTTTTACAACAAGAATGCCGTTGGGGTGCGGCGATCCTAAAGATCAACTTCTGCACGAATTGCCATGTGTAGGAAAGCGCAGCCGCACAAAGGTCGTCATTGCAAGGGGCCGGAGGCGCCGCGGCAAGGACGAACGGAAGGAACCCTCACACCCCCCCTTACGAAAGCGTCAGCCCGCCATCCACCACCAAGGTTTGCCCGGTGACATAGCTTGCCAGCGGTGAGGCGAGGAACAGCGCTGCCCCGGCCATATCTTCGGGTGTCCCCATCCGCCGCAGCGGGATCGCGGCGAGCGCGCCCGCCAGCCGTTCGGGATGGCCGGTGGTCACCTCGGTCAATTTGGTCGGGACCAGGCCCGGCGCGATGCCGTTGACGCGGATATTGTCGCGCGCCCACGCCTCGCCCAGCGATTTGACCAGGCTGGCTGCGCCCGCTTTGGACGCGGCATAGGCGGGCGTGCCAAGCGTCGATTTGAACGCGGCCACGCTGGAGACAACGATCATCGAACCGCCGCGCTCGGCCAGTCCGGGGTGGAAAGCGCGGGCCGCATCCATCACCGAATTGAGGTTCACATCGACCACCGCGTCCCACCCTTCACGGGCGAATTCTGCGCGTTTGTACCGCACCGCGCCCTGCGACTGGACCAGCACATCGACCGCGCCGATCCGTTCCGCCAGCGCGGCTGCGGCGTCGCGGTCGGTGACGTTAAGCTGGTGATAGGCCAGCCCGCTGAAATCGCTGTCCTCGGCCTCGAGATAGTCGCCCGCATCGGGGCGGGTGCCGGTGACGGTGACCTGCGCACCGCATTGGCGAAACCCCTGCGCGATGCCATTGCCGATCCCGCTCGACCCGCCGATGACGAGGACGCATTTGCCGGTGAAGTCGAGGGGGCCTGTCATGTCGCTCTGCGCTCCTTTGCGAAAGAGTGGAGAGCGTTCGGAAAGATTTGTAAAGCGCGATAGCGGGTTTTGTGCGGATCACCACGAAGCGCGTGACAGGCGCTGACAATCATATTCAGTGGAAGGCGATTTTCAGTGATAGCAACCAAGAGCCGCCAGTCTGTTAACGACCCCGTCGCTGACATTGCGTAGCCATTACGCGGGTGCTGGATGCAGCCGGAGACTATGGCGGCCTTACGGAGGTGTCTCAGCGACTTGGCATATGTGGGATCGCCTGGGAAGGCTCGGTGGTACAAAGTTATTACCCAGACCGTATGCCGCGAAGCACAAATTTGGCTTTTCACAAGGATAATTAGACTCAATAACTTCCGTAGCTTTGCGGAAGCGCTCAAATGAAATCGAGGTATCAGACCGAACTAGAATCTGCGCTGGAAAATAATATTGCGATATATCGTAAGCACTTTTCTGCCGCACAACTTCACCAAGACTATCGTCATCTTGATAAATTGTACCCATAACATCGTATGAATCTTCCAAGACCGTGACGTCTAGAAATACGCTGCTATCGGCGTAACACTCGAAGGTATCATTCCAAACTTGAGACAAACCTTGTTCAGCAGTTACGTCCGACGATGGGCTGCAAGATGACAGTCCAATTGCAATCACGATTACCGAAACCCGGAAAGGGACCAATGTCACCGCCGTCCTATTCGAAAGCCAAATACATACCGGTTCTTAGCTCTAACATTAATTCATTGGCAAAAAACCACCCCATTTGCAGACATTCAGCAGCGGACCCGGACCTACCGGAAGCAGACCTAAGGCTCGCCGCGCCGCGAGTTCAAGTCCGGCCGCAAAGCACCAACACGCGCAGAACCGTCCCGTTGTCGCTGAACACGGGACTCGCATGGCCCGCCGGGAGCGTTTCCAGGATCTCGCTCAGCGCTTCGGGTATCTGGCTGGCCCTGACATTGCGGTTGCGGGTGACTTCGGCGCCCAGCTCCTCGCCGAGGTTCATCGCGTCGGTGCAGGATCGGATCGCCTCGGTCTTGGCCATGAATTCATCCGCCGCAACCTCCGGCGTGCTCACCGACAATTGCACGAGATGAAACGTCGGGACCGGCGAGGTCAGCACAGCCTGCGCGGATGCAGCGGCAGGTGCGAAAGCGGCGGGAGTGAAAGCGGCGGCCATGGCAAGCACGGCAGCGATACGGCGGTTCATCATTCGATTCTCCTTAGCCGCCTGAGAGTGAAGCGAACTTCCTGTCGCTCCGATGAACGCGCGCCGTTACTGCCCGCGCAATCACCCCACAAATGCGCGTTCGATCACGAACTGGCCGGGTTTGTTGTTCGCGCCTTCGGTAAAGCCGCGCGCTTCGAGGTCGGCGGCGTGATCTTTTATCATGCCCATGCTGCCGCACAGCATCACCCGGTCTTCTTGCGGAACGAAGTGCTTGGGGCCTTTGCTGTCTGCGAACAGGCGGCCATCGTCGATCAGCACCTGAATACGGTCCTGCGTGCGGAACGGCTCGCGCGTGACGGTGGGGACATAGATCATCCGCGCGCGGTCTTCATCCTCCAGCAGCGGGTCGCCCTCCAGCTTGCTTTCGAGCAGCTCGCGATAGGCAAGGTCGGCCACGCGGCGCACCGAATGCACCACGATCACTTCTTCAAACATGCCGTAAACCTCGGGATCGCGCACAAGGCTCATGAACGGGGCGAGGCCGGTGCCGGTCGACAGCATGAACAGCCGTTTGCCCGGCAGCAGCGCATCGGTGACCAGCGTGCCGGTCGGCTTCTTGCCGAGATAGATCGGATCGCCCGGCCGGATATGCTGAAGCCGCGAGGTCAGCGGGCCGTCAGCCACGATGATCGAGAGAAACTCGAGCTCCTCTTCATAGCTGGGTGAGGCCATCGAATAGGCGCGCAGCAATGGCTTGCCATCATCCTTGGGCAGGCCGATCATGATAAACTCGCCCGAGCGAAACCGGAACGAGGCCGGGCGGGTCATCTTGAGGCTGAACAGGTCGTCGTTCCATTGGTGGACGTGGGTGATCGTCTCCACCGAGATCGCGCCGCTTTCGGCAAAAGCTTCGCGGGGCGGGATCGGCGATGCGGCGGTGATGTCAGTCAAAATCTGGCCTCAATTTTTTGAGCGACCCACGCTGGCGGCAGGCCCGGATTGAGCGCGCAAATGAACGTTTCACCGCTGAGCTTCAAGGTAGTTTAGTGATAAGGGGTGAAAGCGCGCCTTGAATTGGATTGCCCCGGCGCGCCCTCACCCCTGCGTTTGCTGCCTCGCCTCAGTTCCAGCCTGCGCGGTCGAATATCTCCACCGCCTCGCGCTGACCCCGGCCGATTTCGGCGGCGTTTAGCGTGTCGGATTTGAACGGGCCGAGCCGTTCGACCGCCGAATTGGCAGCCAGACCGGTGGCGGCGGGATATTCATTATTGCCATCAGCGAAATATCGCTGCGCGCTTTCCGAGGTCAGATATTCGAGAAACGCGATGGCGTTGGCGCGGTTGGGGGCTTGTTTGACCACGCCTGCTCCGCTGATGTTGACATGCGTTCCGGTCCCGGACTGATCGGGGAAAATCACCCCGATGCTGTCAAAGATCGCCTGCTGGTCGGCGTCCCCCCCGGCGAACCGCGCGAGGTAATAGGTGTTGACGAGGCTGATCCGGCACTCGCCAGCGGCCACCGCCTCGATCTGCGAGGTGTCGTTGCCCTGCGGATCGCGGGCGAAATTGGCGACTACGCCCTTGGTCCAGGCCTCAGCCGCATCCGCGCCGCGGTGGGCGATGATGCTGGAGAGCAGCGAGATGTTGTAGATGTTGCTGGATGACCGCATGCAAATGTCGCCGCGATAGGCCGGATCGGCGAGATCGGCATAGGTCTCCAGTCCCGCCGGAGCGCCCGCTTCCTTGTTGTAAATGATCACCCGCGCCCGCGTCGAAAGGCCGAACCACAGCCCTTCAGGATGCCGCAGATGGGCAGGCAGACGTTCGGTCAGAATGGCGGAATCAACCGGCGATAGCACGCCCGCTTCCTCGGCGCGCCACAGCCGCCCGGCATCGACCGTGATGAGGATGTCGGCGGGCGAAAATTCGCCCTCGCTCGCGATCCGTTCGATCAACGCATCGGCTTCGGCTTCGATGCGGTTGACCTTGATCCCGGTGGCCTTGGTGAAATCGTCATACAGCGCCAGATCGGTATCATAATGGCGCGAGGAATAGATATTGACCTCTCCGGCCGCAGCGGCATCAGCGCCATCCGCGTCCGCCCCTTCGTCGCTGGGTGAACAGGCGGCGGCGGTCAGCGCCAGCGCGGCGAGAATCAAGCGCTTCATTGGAAATCCCTTCGTCATTCTTGCGAATGCGTTGCAATAGTATTTTGAGCAATACAAGCTTTAATTGCGCGCAAAGGCTCTTACGCTGCGGTCGCGCGGCACCACTCGGTAGCGCCCGCCCTGTTCGACCGGCGAGGTTGTTTGCACGGTAATCTCCCCTTGGTCGGCGGTGCGCAGCAACACGCGGCTGGCCACGCCAAGCGGATGGACATCGCGCACGATCAGCCCCTGCGCGTCAGCCTCGCAATCGAGCGTTTCGGCATGGATCAATATGTCCAGCAGCGCCGCATCGGGCACATCGCCCGCAACACAGGAAAGCGGCCATCGCCCAAGCGGCGTCTGCAAAAACTCCCCTTCGCGGGCCGCCTGCATCACCTGCGCTCCGCCAAATATCGCCCCGACAGAGGCAGTGACGGGCCGCTCATGCAAATCCTCCGGTGTCCCGAATTGCACGATCCGCCCGGCCTCCATCACCGCAATCCGGTCGCCCACATCCAGCGCTTCTTCGGGGTCATGCGTCACCAGCACCGTGGTCGTGCCCCGCTCGCGCAGCAGCATCCGGCATTCGCGGCGCAGCGACCGACGCAGCACGATATCGACGCTGCCAAAGGGTTCATCCATGAGCAGCACCGCAGGCCCCGGTGCCATGGCGCGGGCGAGCGCGGCGCGTTGCTGCTGCCCGCCCGAAAGTTCATGCGGATACCGCCCGCCCAGCCCCGCCAGCCCGACCTGATCGAGCCAGCCGTCCACCGCGCCGCGATCCACCCGCGCCATCCCAAAGGCGACATTGTCCGCGACATTCATATGCGGGAACAGCGCCAGATCCTGAAACACCAGCCCCACCGAGCGCGCCTCTGGCGGCGGGTTGGTGCCGGGCTGCGCCAGCAAGGCACCCGCCACATGCACACTGCCGCGCTGCACCGGCAAAAGCCCGGCGGCAAGGCTGAGCAAGGTTGACTTACCGCAGCCTGACGATCCAAGCAGGCAGGTGATCTCTCCGGTTGGTGCGGTGAACGACACATCGTTCAACGCGGCGACCTCTCCGTAAGCATGGGCAATATGACGAAATTCGAGGCTCAAAAGATTGTCCGATGCGGCGAAGGCTGGCTGGAATGCCGGTGAGCCGCCTTACGCAATCCGCCGCCCTGCGCGCAAGTGTTGCAGCACGCAGCAAAAGTATCGGCACGGCGATCGACGTCTGGAGCGGTGCGGCGATCCTGCTCGCCGCGCTCGCCGCGCTGCCGATTGCTGCAATCGTGCTGTCCGCACCCAGCGGCGGGTTAGAAGCCATCGCGCACCTTTCGCGCACTGTGCTGGGCGAATATGTCGCCAACACCGCGCTGCTGATGCTGGGCGCGGGCGGCATCGCTGCGGTCACCGGCACTTTGTGCGCATGGCTTGTGAGCGCCGCGCGCTTTCCCGGACGCCGCATATTGGCCTGGGCGTTGGTCCTGCCGCTGGCTGTGCCCGCCTATATCGGCGCGTATATCTACGCCGACCTGCTCGATTTCAGCGGGCCGGTGCAGAGCGTTCTGCGCGCTATGACACGCAGTGCAAATTGGTTCCCGCAGATCCGCTCGCTTGGCGGCGGAGCCTTCGTGCTCGGGCTGGTGCTCTACCCCTATGTCTACCTCCTCGCCCGCGCTGCCTTTGCCGCGCAAAGCCGCAATCAGTTTCGCGCCGCGCGCAGTCTTGGCGCAGGTCCGTGGCAGGCGTTCTGGCGGGTCGCCCTGCCCGCCGCTCGCCCCGCCATTGCGGGCGGGCTGGCGCTGGTGTTGATGGAGGTGCTGGCTGATTTTGGGGTGGCGCAATATTTCGCCATTCCCACGTTCAGCACCGGCATTTTCCGCAGCTGGCTGGCGATGGGGGACAAACAGGCGGCGCTCAAACTGGCGGCGATGATGCTGATCTTTGTCATCGCGCTGATCGCATGGGAAGCGCGCAGCCGCAGCGGGCGGAGCGCCAGCAAGGATGGTCTGACTGCGCGTGAGGACGGCACTCCGCTGATCGAATTGTCGCGGGCGGGTCAGGGGTTGGCATGCCTCGCCTGCACGCTGCCGGTGCTGCTCGGCTTTGTCATCCCCGCTGCGCATCTGGGCTGGCTGGGGCTGAGCGAAACGGCGATTGCGGCGACCGGCGATCTGCCCGCCTATATCAGCGGCAGCCTGTGGCTTGGTCTGGCGACCGCCGCCGCCTGTCTGGTCGCGGCACTGGTGCTGACATTTGCAAGAGCACGATCAAGCAGCCGCGTGGCCGCCGCCGCCATCCGGGTTTCGACGCTGGGCTATGCGCTGCCCGGAGCCTTGCTCGCGGTGGGCTTGCTCGCCCCGCTGGGGGCCTTCGATGTCGGCCTGACCCGCTGGGCGCAGGGCGCGCTGGGATATTCTGGCGGGCTGATCCTGACCGGGACCAGCGCGGTGTTGATCTATGCGCTGTCGGTGCGGTTCCTGACGGTCGCGTTCAACACGGTCGATGGCGGGATGAGCAAGATTCCACCTTCGCTTGACGCCGCCGCGCGGTCGCTGGGTGCGGGGCCGCGCCGGGTGCTTGCGCGCATTTATATTCCGTTGCTCAGCCCCAGCCTCGCCGCCGCCGCCGCGCTGGTGTTCATTGACACTTTGCGCGAATTGCCCGCGACGCTGATCCTGCGCCCGTTCAATCTCGAAACACTGGCAACCCGCACATACCGGCTGGCCAGCGATGAACGGCTGGTTGAGGCTTCTATTCCCGCGTTGATCCTGCTCGCGGCAGGATTGCTTCCGGTGCTGCTGTTGACGCGCAGTGGGCGCAAGTCATCCTGACTGTGGCGTCGTTGGATAAAGTGTCAGGCAAAATTGTCACCCGCCGCGCCGCTCAGCCTTGTCCAAATGCGCGCAATTGTTCAAAGGTCTGAAACCATGGCTCGCTTCCCCTTCTCCGCCATCGTCGGGCAAGACGAAATGAAGCAGGCGCTGTTGATCGCGGCTGTCGATCCCGCGATTGGCGGGGTGATGGTGTTTGGCGACCGGGGCACCGGCAAAAGCACCGCGGCGCGCGCGCTGGCGGGACTGCTACCGCCGATCAGCGCGGTCGAGGATTGCCGCTATGGCTGCGAGGGGGAACAGCGCGGCACCTGCCCCGACCCGTGCCATTCGGGCCGGGTGCGCAAACGCCCGGTTCCGTTTGTCGATCTGCCCTTGGGCGCGACCGAAGACCGCGTGATCGGTTCGCTCGATCTTGAACGCGCGCTGCGGTCGGGCGAGAAGGCGTTTGAGCCGGGCCTGCTGGCCAAGGCACATCGCGGGTTTCTCTATATTGACGAGATCAATTTGCTCGAAGACCATCTGGTCGATCTGCTGCTGGATGTCGCGGCTTCGGGCGAAAACGTGGTCGAGCGTGAGGGGTTGTCGGTGCGCCACCGCGCGAAATTCGTGCTGATCGGCAGCGGCAATCCCGAAGAAGGCGAATTGCGCCCGCAATTGCTCGACCGCTTCGGCCTCTCGGTGGAGGTCCGCACCCCCACCGACATTGCAGTGCGGGTGGCGATCATGCGGCTGGTTGCGGCAAATGAACGCGACCCCGAAGGTTTCGCGGCGGATTGGGCGGGCGAGGACGCCAAAATCCTCAAGCAAGTCGCGCGCGGCAAGGCGCGGCTGAGCAGCCTTGAGGCTTCGGATGATCTGATGACCGATGCCGCGCATCTCTGTCTGGCGGTGGGGGCGGATGGGCTGCGCGGAGAATTGACGTTGATGCGCGCGGCGCGGGCGCTGGCGGCGCTGAAAGGCGCAAAGGCGGTGCGGCGCGAACATCTGATCGAGATTGCCCCTTCGGCGCTGCGCCACCGCCTACGGCGCGATGTCCTCGACGAAACCGGTTCGACCGTGCGCATCACCCGCGCGATTGCCGAGCTGTTCGGGTGAACGCGGGGGACGCCCCTGACCCCCCAATCGATCCCGCGCATGATGCGGCGCTTGCCGCCCGTTTGTTTGCCCTTGCCCCATTGACCTTTGGCGTTCTGGTGCTGCGCGGGTCAAGCCCGGCGCGCGATGCCGTGGTGCAGGCGCTGGCGCTGGCCATGCCGACCCGCCGCCTGCCGGGCCATGTCGATGATGACCGCTTGCTGGGCGGGATCGACATCGCCGCCAGCCTTGCCGCGGGCAAACCGATTGCCACCAGGGGATTGCTGGCCGAAGCGGCGGGCGGCGCGTTGATCGTGCCAATGGCGGAACGGCTGGATGAAGGTATCGCCGGGCGGCTGGCGCAGGCGCTGGATGAACGGCGGGTGGCGCTCATCCTGCTTGATGACGGGATTGAGGCAGAGGACACGCCGCCGCCAGCCTTGATGGAGCGCGCGAGCTTTATCTGCGATCTTGCTGCGTCGCGCGAATGGCAGGACTTTTCCCTTGAGCCCGCGAGCACCGACCTGCGCGATGCCGCGCCGCTGAGTGGCGACGCGCTGCAGGCGCTTGCTGTCACGGCGGCAGCGCTGGGGGTGTCCTCCATGCGCGCTTTGCTGTTTGCGGAGGTCGCGGCGCGCGCGCATGCGGCGCTGTATGGCCGCGCGGCCGCAGTGCAAACAGACCTTGAGGCGGCAGTGCGGCTGGTGCTGGCTCCGCGCGCGACGCAGCTTCCGCAGATGGAGCCGGACGCGCCGCCCGAAGAACCGCCGCCCTCGCCCGAACCGGAGGACGATCCCTCCGATAGCGACAAGCAGGACCCCGATCAGACGCTCGAAGATCTGCTGGTTGAGGCCGCCGCAGCGGCAATCCCGGCGGACCTTCTGGCGCAGCTTGCCAAAGGGCAGGCCCCGCGCCGCGCGGGTGCTTCGGGCAGCGGGCAGCGGCGCAAATCGGGCCTGCGCGGCAAGCCATTGGGCGCGCGTCCCGGAATGCCGCGCGGCGGGGCGCGGCTGGCGCTGATCGACACATTGCGCGCGGCAGTGCCGTGGCAGGGGGTGCGGCGCAGAGAATTGGGTGGCGAGGCCGGCGCAGACCCAGACGCGCCGATCCTGATGCGCAAGGAAGATTTGCGCGTGCGCCGCTTTGAAGAGAAATCCGCGCGGGTCACGATTTTTGCGGTCGACGCCTCCGGCTCTGCCGCCGCCGCGCGGCTGGCCGAGGCCAAGGGCGCGGTCGAGCTGATGCTGGCGCAGGCCTATGTCACCCGCAGCGAAGTGGCGCTGCTGGCGTTTCGCGGGGACACAGCGCAGCATTTGCTGCCCCCCACCCGCTCGCTTACCCGCGCGCGCCGCGCCTTGGCCGAATTGCCGGGAGGCGGCGGCACCCCGCTCGCCATGGGGCTGAATGCAGCGCGCGAGGCGGCGGAGGCGGTTGCGGCGCGGGGGCGCACCCCATCGATCGTGATCCTGACCGATGGCCGCGCCAACATCGCCGCCGACGGTGCACCGGGGCGCAAACAGGCGGGCGAGGATGCCGAATGCGCTGCCAGAGCCATCGCCCGGATGGGGTTTGATACGCTGGTGGTCGATATTTCGGCGCGGCCGGGGCACGAAGGGCCTGCGCTCGCCGCTGCGCTGCACGGACGCTATCTCGCCCTGCCCCGCGCCGATGCAAAGGCGCTGCACAAGGCCATTTCGGCAAGCAATCCCGCGCTGGCTGCGGCATGAGCCGCGCGCTCGACTGGGACCGCGAGGGGCGCATCTGGCCGCACCGCGAGGCGAGCCGGTTCGTCCCCGTCGGCACAGCGCTTTGGCATGTTCAGCGCATGGGAACGGCGGGCATGCCGCGATTGCTGCTGCTCCACGGGACGGGCGCTTCGGTGCACAGCTGGCGCGGGCTGATGCCGCTGCTCGCCCAGCAATTTGAGGTGCTGGCACCCGACCTGCCGCGCCATGCCTTCACCACCGGCCACCCGCCAGAGGATATGTCGCTGCCCCGGATGGCGGCGGCGACCGCGCGGCTGCTGGATGCTGAGCAATTTGCGCCCGACATTATCGCCGGACATTCGGCGGGCGCGGCGCTGGCGTTGCAACTGGCGCTCGACCATGAACACAGCGGGCCGATCATCGGGCTTAATTCGGCGCTCCGACCGTTCCCCGGCCCGGCGGCGCAAATGTTTCCGGCGCTGGCCAAGCTGTTGTTCGTCAATCCTTTCGTGCCGCGCCTGTTCTCCGCCGCCGCCAGCTTTGGCAGCGAGGGCGAACGGTTCATCTACCGCGCCACAGCGTCACACGTGGATGCCGAAGGGCTGGCCTGTTACGCCGCGCTGCTGCGCAACCCTGGCCACACCAAAGGCGCGCTGGCGATGATGGCGAACTGGGATCTGCCCGCACTGCGCAGCCGGATGCACGAGATCGCCAATCCGGTGCTGCTGCTGCATTCGGACAAGGACGCCGCGATCCCGCTCGACTGGGCGCGCGAGGCGCAGGGCTGGCTGGCAAATGCTCGGCTGGAAAGCCTGCCGATGCTGGGGCATCTTGCGCATGAAGAAGCGCCGGAGATCAGCGCGCGGCTGATCGCGGAATTTGCCGCCGAGAACATGACCCCGGCCACCTGAACAGGAGCATCCGATGGGCAATATTGCATGGATTGAACTGGTCTTTTTCTACGGCATCGCAATGGGTTTCGGTATCTGGCAATGGCAGAAGATGCGCCGCGAAGTGCGCCAGAGCCGCGAGGCGCGCGCAGCAAGGGAAGCCGAGGAAGCCGGGTCTTCGGACGCCGGTGACGACAAAAACTAAAGCGCCTTGCGCGGCATCCTGAAGGGCAGCATGAATTGCACCGCGGGTGAGGCAAAGCGGCGCATGTCGAGGCTTTCCTGGATCGCCACCACCTCTTCGCCATAGAGTTTCGATGCCAATTGCGAGCGCGCGTAAAACGGCGTGTCCTCCCACGTCCGGCGAACTTCTGCGACTCCGATTTCGGAGCGGGTGCGGCGCTCAACCTGCCATTTGCTGCGCGGCAGGTGGGCGATGGCGGGCAGATCGGCTTCAGCCGGGATACCGTGGCGGTCAAACCGGATGGCGCTGGCAAACAATGACCCGTCGCCGCGTTCGCCCTCGTAACAGACCACGGCGCCTTCTTTCATATGCGCGCGCGACCAATGCCATGTGTTGAAGCCCGACTCCAACGGCTCGCGCCCGCGATTGTGGTCGAAATAGCCCTGACCGCTCCAGCTCAGATCGGGCTGAACCATCGTCACCTCGATCCGGGCGCGCGGAGCCATGCAGTGCCAGATGTGGTTCTGCGCCGGATCGAGCGCAAAGCTGGTCGGATTGAGCGCCTCGGGGATAACCCGCACCGTGCCGCGCACCCGCCGGTGGACCGGATTGAACAGCCGTGTGTCGCGTTCCTCAATCTCGATTTCCAGCGCATTGCCATCCCATCGCACCTGGCTCGCGCCGATGGTCAAATTGCTCGGATCGCGGGCGACATTGGCGGACGGTCGCTCGGTCATGACCCAGCGGTGCTGCGGGCCATAGAGCGCGACATTGAGCGAGGAATGGTCGATCGGATCGCCGCGCCCGCTGGCCTTGTAATAGGGGGAAAACACGCTGCCCAAAAAGGCGATGATGGTCAGCCCGTGACGCCCGTCCGCGCTGATCGCGTCGATATACCACCAACTGTATCCACCCGGCTGGATCGGTGCGTCAAAGCGAGGTCCGCGTGAACCTTTTTCGCCGCGAGCAGCCCGGACAAGGCGGCCATCGGGACCCCGGCTGAGGGATGCGTCGCTCCGCCCGCGCAATACAGCCCCGGCATTCGCGTGCGCGGTCCCTGTCGCAGGAAAGATGCCGCCGAGCCGTGCGACGCTCTGCCATAAAGCGCCCCGCCGGTGGCCGGGAACAGCCGTTCCCACTCCGCCGGACTGGCTGCCTCCTGCGGCGTGCCTTGTTCCAGTTCCAGCCCGCACCGCTCGAGCGTCGCTCTCATCTGGCTTGTGCATTGCTCGATCTCCTGTGGTGGATAATTGTGGGTGTCACCATTGGCCGGTGCGTTGACGATGATCTGGATCCGTTCGCGCTGACCGCTGATGATCGGTCCAGCGTCGGAACGCCTGCCGCCGCGATCCTGCGCACAGAGATAGACGGTCGGCTCACACGGGGGATGACCGGAGGCAATATCGGCAAATTCGCGCGCGTAATCGCGGGAGAAGAACACGTTGTGATGCGACAGTTCGAACCCGGAAGTCCTAGCATGGGCATAGAACACCATTGCCGATAGCGATCGTTTGGCGGGTGCCAGCGCAGGTATTGCCCGCGCGCTTTGTTGGCCAAATTTGCCCGCCGCAACGGCGTTGGGATCGGCGTTGCAAATCACCGCATCGGCGGCAATCTGTTCGCCGTTCGCCAGCCTCACCCCGCATGCGCCCCGCCCCCTTTCGGTCATGATTTCGGTGACCGCAGTGCCCATAAGGAACCGCGCGCCCTTGGCCTCCGCGACCTTGCGCAGCGCTTGCGCCAGCGCGTGAATCCCGCCCTCGATCAGCCACACTCCGGTCGCCTCAACATGCGCGATCAACATCAGCGTGGCGGGTGCGGCAAAAGGCGATGACCCGCAGTAGGTGGCATAGCGGCCAAACAATTGCTGCAGGCGCGGATCGGGGAAAAATTTGCCCAGCGCTTTCCACATATTCTGATGCGGGCGCATCGCGGCAAAGGCATCAAAGCGCCACAGTCCAATCCGCCATAGTAGCGGCAGCGGAGTGCTGACATTATCTCCGCGCATCATTGGCTGATCGAGAATGTCATGGATGCGCCGGGTTTCATGGCGAAATTCGCGGTACCCGCGCGCCGCCGCGCTGCCGGCGAAATCGCCGATGGCCTCTTCGCTGCGGAGCGGGTCGGCAAACAGGTCGAGTCGTTGATCCGCATCCCAGGCGTGGCGCGCGATCACCTCGGCACGGCGCAGGCGCAGATGATCCTCCATCCGGGTTCCGCAAGCGGCAAATATGCCGTCGAACACATCGCGCATCGTGAAAACGGTGGGTCCGGCATCAATCGGTTGGCCATCGACCATGATTCGCCGCGCCTTGCCGCCGACTTCTGCCTCTTTTTCGACGAC
This sequence comes from Qipengyuania sp. ASV99, assembly GCF_047872805.1. Classification (NCBI taxonomy): domain Bacteria; kingdom Pseudomonadati; phylum Pseudomonadota; class Alphaproteobacteria; order Sphingomonadales; family Erythrobacteraceae; genus Qipengyuania; species Qipengyuania sp. ASV99. The sequence goes on from NZ_JBLQUK010000005.1 coordinate 70,065, forward strand.
CGTCACATCGTATCCGCGCGCGGCAAGCCGGGCTGCACAGGCCAGCCCGCCCATTCCCGCTCCGATCACGACAACTGTGCCGCCCATCCATCCTCACCTGCTGCGATTGCAGCGCTTTTATCACAATATCATTGACGCCTGCGTAGCATCTGTCCAATCATTTGGACATATGCGGTGTAATTTCCTGAAATCGTGATGGCTGGAACTTCACCCCGCTCATCCCCCCATTCGTTCAAGGTGCGGATGATCGCGCGGCGCAATGCGCTGTTTGCCAACCCGCGCTTTCAATATTGGGCGGCGCGGCTGCCGTTGATCAACCGCATCGCCCGCAACCGCGCGAGCAGCGCTTTCGACCTGCTGGCGGGCTTTACCTATAGCCAGACGCTGCGCGCCTGCGTGGAAAGCGGGCTGTTCGATGCGCTTGCCGATGGGCCGGTGAGCCATCACGATACGGCCACACAGATTGGGCTGAGCGATGCCGCGACGCTTACTCTGCTGCGCGCGGCGCGGGCGCTGAAACTGTCCGAAGAGGCCGAGCCGGACCTCTGGATGCTGGGCGAACAGGGCGCGGTGCTGGCGGCGGACAAGGGCGCGCAGGCGATGATCCGCCACCACCATTTGCTGTACCGCGATCTGGCCGACCCGCTGGAATTGCTGCGCCGCGACCGGGCCGAGGCGACCCATCTGTCGCGCTATTGGTCCTATGCCGGGGCTCTTCACGGAGCGGCAGAGGCAGGCCGCGAAACCCGCGAATATTCCGAGCTGATGGCGGCCTCGCAGCACTTTGTCGCCGATCAGGTGCTGGCTGCGTTCCGGTTCCCGCCGCAAGCCAGCCTGCTGGATGTCGGCGGCGGGCACGGGGCGTTCCTGCGGCGCATGGGGGAGGCCAATCCGGGCCTGCAGCTTGGTCTGTTCGACCTGCCCGAAGTTGCCAAGGCGGGCGCAGAAATACTTGCCCAGGTAATCGGCACGGACCGCGTCACCGCGCATCCTGGCAATTTCTTCGAAGACCCGATTCCGGGCGGGTATGACATCGTTTCGCTGGTCCGCATCCTGCACGATCATGACGATGGACCAGCAGCGCAGCTGCTCGCCAATATCCGCGCCAGCCTGAAACCCGGCGCGCGCTTGCTGATCGCTGAACCCATGGCCCGCGTCCCCGGCGCAGAACCGATGGGAGAGGCGTTTTTCGGCATGTATCTGTGGGCGATGGGCTCTGGCCGCATCCGCAGCAGCGCCGAGATCACGGCGATGCTGCGCAGCGCCGGATTTTCGCGCATTCGCTCCGTCGCAACCCCGCAACCGGTCAACGCAGGGCTGATTGTCGCCTTTGCCTGAAACTACAGTGTCCGATTTATTTGACACTATTGTATGTAAGGCGTAGCAAACACATGACGCAGGCCGTGTTTGACGGACCGGACGAGTCGAAAAAGACGGCCCGGCACGCGCTGCACGGGACGCACAAGGGGAGAACGAGGCAACAATGGAAACGCTGGCCGTGATACTTGAGGGACCCGAGCGCCTTGCGCTTGGATCGCTTGAGCTGAACGCAGCAGGTTCCAGTGATGTCCTCGTCGAAACCGCGTGGAGCGGGATCAGCAGCGGCACCGAAAAACTTCTGTGGAGCGGGCGGATGCCTGACTTCCCCGGCATGGGTTATCCGCTGGTCCCCGGTTACGAATCGGTGGGCCGGATCGTCGATGCGGGCGCAGAAGCAAAGGGCCGGATTGGCGAATGGGTGTTTGTGCCCGGCGCCAATTGTTATGCCGATGCGCGCGGATTGTTCGGCGGCACCGCGGCGCGGGTGATTGTTCCCTCGGCGCGAGCGCTGCCAGTGCCCGAACGGCTGGGTTCGGACGGCGTGCTCTGCGCGCTGGCCGCGACAGCGCTGCATGCCATAGACGGCGGCACCCCGCCCGATCTGATTGTTGGCCACGGCGTGCTTGGCAGATTGCTGGCGCGGATCACCATGGCGATGGGCGCTGCGGCCCCCACGGTCTGGGAAGCCAATCCGGCGCGCTGCGGCGGGGCCACAGGCTATCACGTATGCGCCCCCGGCGATGATGAACGCCGCGACTACCGCGCAATTTACGACGCGAGCGGCGATGCCGATATTTTCGACGCGCTGATCGGGCGGCTGGCCAAGGGCGGGGAAATCACCCTCGCCGGGTTTTACGCAGACCGCATCAATTTCGCTTTCCCGCCCGCCTTTATGAAAGAGGCACGGCTGCGCATCGCCGCCGAATGGCAACCCGCCGATCTCGCCGCGACCCGCGCGCTGATTGAAAGCGGGAAACTTAATCTCGGCGGTCTGGTGAGCAATCACCGCCCGGCAAGCGAGGCGCTGGAGGCCTATCCACAGGCCTTCACCGACCCCGATTGCCTCAAAATGGTACTCGATTGGAGCAACGCCGCATGACGATGTTAGACGAACAGACCGCCGCGCTCCGCGAAGAAGCCAGCTACGAACCCGACCCGGTCCACACCGGCGAGGTCAAAAGCGAAACCCAGGTCATCGCCATCTATGGCAAGGGCGGTTCGGGCAAGAGCTTCGCGCTTTCCAACCTCAGCTACATGATGGCGCAGCAAGGCAAGCGGGTGCTGCTGATCGGTTGCGATCCCAAGAGCGACACCACCAGCCTGCTGTTCGGCGGCAAGTCCTGCCCCACGATCATCGAAACCTCCTCGCGCAAGAAACTGGCAGGCGAGGAAGTCAGCATCGAGGATGTCTGTTTCCAGCGTGACGGAGTGTTCGCCATGGAGCTGGGCGGCCCCGAAGTCGGGCGCGGTTGCGGCGGACGCGGGATCATTCACGGTTTCGAGCTGCTCGAAAAGCTGGGCTTCCACGAATGGGGCTTTGACTATGTCCTGCTCGATTTCCTCGGCGACGTGGTGTGCGGCGGGTTCGGCCTGCCGATCGCGCGCGACATGTGCCAGAAAGTGATCGTGGTCGGATCGAACGATCTGCAATCGCTCTATGTCGCCAACAATGTCTGCCACGCGGTCGAATATTTCCGCAAGATGGGCGGCAATGTCGGCGTGGCGGGCATGATCGTGAACAAGGATGACGGCACCGGCGAAGCGCATGCCTTTGCCAAAAGCGTCGGGATCCCGGTGCTCACCGCGATCCCCGCCAATGACGACATCCGCCGCAAGAGCGCGAATTACCAGATCATCGGCGTTCCCGGCGGCGAATGGGCCAGCCTGTTTGAAACACTCGCCGTTAATGTCGCAGAAGCGCCGCCGCTGCAGCCAACCCCGCTCGATCAGGACGGGTTGCTCAATCTGTTCAGCGCCGATCAGACCGGCGGCGATATTCAGCTGGTGCCCGCGACCCAGGCTGACATGCGCGGCGGCGTGTTCGAACAGAAGCCGTCACTCGAAGTGATCTACGACGAGGCTTGATGACCAAACTGCCTGCCCCTGACGCGACACGCGCCCCTGACCGGATCAATCTCGCCACCGGCACCGATGGCGGCGGGGCCTGCGCATCGAAGGACACCATGCTCGACGCTGCGCGCAAAGCGGGCAAAAGCGACATTCTCGACCAATATGCTGCCGACTACCCGGTCGATCCGGCGCGCGGCCCGCACGATCAACCGCAAAGCATGTGCCCGGCGTTTGGCAGTTTGCGCGTCGGCCTGCGGATGAAACGCACCGCGACCGTGCTGTCGGGCAGCGCTTGCTGCGTTTACGGCCTCACCTTCACCTCGCATTTCTACGGCGCGCGGCGGACGGTTGGTTATGTGCCGTTCTCTTCCGAAACGCTGGTCACGGGCAAATTGTTCGAGGATATCAAGGAAGCGGTCGAAGGGCTGGCCGATCCCGCCAATTACGACGCAATCATCGTCACCAATTTGTGCGTTCCCACGGCAAGCGGAGTGCCGCTGCGGCTGCTGAAAAAGCAGATCAACGGCGTGCGCATCATCGGGATCGACGTGCCCGGATTTGGCATTCCCACACATGCCGAGGCGAAAGACGTGCTCGCAGGGGCAATGCTGAAATATGCGCGCGAGGAAGTGGCCACTGGCCCTGTGCCCGCGCCCAAGACTCGCAGCGACCGGCCCAGCGTCGCTTTGCTGGGCGAGATGTTCCCGGCTGATCCGGTGGTGATCGGGCAGATGCTCGAACCGCTCGGGCTGGCCGCTGGACCCGTGGTGCCGACCCGCGAATGGCGCGAGCTGTACGCCGCGCTCGATTGCAGCGTCGCCGCAGCGATCCACCCGTTCTACACCGCCAGCGTGCGCGAATTTGAAACCGCCGGGCGCCCGGTCATCGGTTCTGCTCCGGTGGGCGCAGACGGCACAGCGGCTTGGTTGCAATCGCTTGGCGACACACTGGGCCTGCCGCAGGACAAGGTTGATAGCGTCAAGAACACCATGATCGGCGCGATCAAGGGCGCGCTCGCAGCGCAACCGATCAAGGGGCGGATCACGGTTTCGGGCTATGAAGGGTCTGAATTGCTGGTTGCGCGCCTGCTGGTCGAAAGCGGCGCGGAGGTGCCCTATGTCGGCAGCGCCTGCCCCAAAACGCGCTGGTCGGATGCCGACCGCGAATGGTTGGAGGCGAAAGGCGTGCGGGTCAATTTCCGCGCGAGCCTCGAAGAAGACATCGCCGCAGTGGAGGAATTCCGCCCCGATCTGGCGATTGGCACGACCCCCGTGGTGCAGCATGCCAAGGCCAAGGCGGTCCCGGCGCTGTATTTCACCAACCTCATTTCAGCCCGCCCGCTAATGGGTCCGGCGGGCGCAGGCAGCCTGGCAACCGTCATCAACGGCGCGATGGGCAACAAGGCGCGCTTTGACGCGATGCGCGATTTTTTCGAAGGCGTCGGGACGCAGCATGCCGCTGGCGTGTGGGAAGACACACCGGTCGACCGCCCCAAATTCCGCAAGAAATATGCGGCCCTCAACGAAGCGGCGCGCAAGGCGGCTGAGGCGGTGGGCACATGACGCTGGTTCTCGATCATGATCGGGCTGGCGGCTATTGGGGCGCGACCTATGTCTTCACCGCGGTGAAGGGGTTGCAGGTCATCATCGATGGCCCGGTCGGCTGCGAAAACCTGCCCGTCACCTCTGTGCTGCATTACACCGACGCCCTCCCCCCGCATGAATTGCCCATCGTCGTCACCGGTCTGGGCGAAGAGGAACTGGGCAAGACCGGCACCGAAGGCGCAATGAAGCGCGCCTGGCAAGCGCTCGATCCCGAATTGCCTGCGGTGGTTGTCACCGGATCAATTGCCGAGATGATCGGCGGCGGGGTCACACCCGAAGGCACCAATATCAAACGCTTCCTGCCGCGCACCATCGACGAGGATCAGTGGCAAAGCGCCGACCGCGCGCTGACCTGGCTGTGGACCGAGTTTGGACCGAAGAAAGCGCCGCAGCCAAAAGCCCGCAAGGACGGCGACAAGCCGGTCGTCAACATTATTGGCCCGTCCTATGGCATGTTCAACATGCCCAGCGATCTCGCGGAAATCCGCCGTCTGGTCGAAGGGATCGGGGCCGAAGTCGGCGTGGTCTTTCCGCTGGGCTGCCACCTTGCCGACATTCGACAATTGGGCACGGCAGACGCCAATGTCTGCATGTACCGCGAATTTGGCCGCAATCTTTGCGAGACATTGGAGCGGCCCTATTTTCAGGCGCCCATCGGGCTGACCTCGACCACCAAATTCCTGCGCGCGCTTGCCGCAGAACTGGGGCTGGACCCCGAACCGTTTATCGAGCGCGAGAAGCACACCACGATCAAACCTTTGTGGGATCTGTGGCGTTCGGTCACGCAAGATTTCTTTGGCACCGCCAGTTTCGGCATTGTCGCCAATGAAACCTATGCGCGCGGCATCCGCCACTTCCTAGAAGATGACATGGGCCTGCCCTGCGCGATGAGCTTTTCGCGCTGCGCCGGGGTGAAGCCCAAGAACGAGGACGTGCGCGCCGCGATCCAAGCCAATCCGCCGCTGGTGATGTTCGGCAGCTATAACGAACGCATGTATATGGCCGAATGTCCCAACACGATGGGACCAAGCGGCACCTTCATCCCCGCCAGTTTCCCCGGAGCGGCGATCCGCCGCCACACCGGCACCCCCTTCATGGGCTATTCGGGCGCAACCTATCTGGTGCAGGAAGTGTGCAATGCGCTGTTCGATGCGCTGTTCCACATCCTGCCGCTGGGCACCGATATGGACCGCGCCGAGCCGACCCCGGCGCGCGGCGGCGCAGACGAGCGCCGCGAAGAGCTGATCTGGGACAATGATGCCAAGACCCGGCTCGATCAACTGGTCGAAGCGCAACCGGTGCTGGTGCGGATTTCCGCAGCAAAGCGGCTGCGCGACGCCGCAGAACGCACCGCCCGCCGCAAGGGCGCTGCGAATGTTTCAGAAGATTGCCTCGCCGAGGCGCTGCTTGAAAGGGAGGGCGTATGAGAATGCACCCCGCCCCGATCATCCGCGCCCGCGCCGAGGCCAAGACTTTGCCTGATAGTAACAGGCATCCGCAATCCACGTGGGGGATCACGCGCGGATACCGTCGGGGACCATTCGGTCCTCGCTCCAATGTAACTATACGGAGAAACTATAATGGCCGATCCTGATCGCCCCTCGGTGGGGACGTATCTGACCGATGATGAGGCAAAGGAAATCCATGGCGCGTTCATGGGCACCTTTACCCTCTATGTCGGCATTGCGCTCGTCGCACATGCTCTGATGTACTGGTGGAAACCCTGGTTCGTCTGATCTGACGGATTTTTCGGATTTGTGCTGCCACGGCCTCCCTTTCGGGGGGAGCGCGTGATGGCATTCCACCATTCAGTATAAGGAACTGATTATGTACAAGATTTGGCATCATTTCGATGTTCGCCGGACACTCGTCGCGCTCCATGTGGGCCTGGCTGTGCTGGCTTTCACGATCCACTTCATCCTGCTCAGCACGGAGAAGTACAATTGGCTCGGCGGCATTTCGCCCGCTGGCTAAAGCCTGCGTAAACCCGTGAGGAGGCAGGTTCGCCTGCCTGCCTCCCACACACGTATCGGAAACGAAAACACCCGCCGTTCAGGCGGGAAGGATGGACCTATGGCGCTCCTCAGTTTCGAGCGGAAATACCGCGTGCGCGGTGGCACATTGATCGGCGGCGACCTATTCGACTTTTGGGTCGGCCCGTTTTATGTCGGATTCTTTGGAGTATTGGTGGCGATCAGCGCCCTTTTGGGCACTATGCTGATCTTCGCCGCTGCGCTTCAGGGTCCGACCCTCAACCCCTGGCTAATCGACATTCAACCACCGCCGATAGAAGCCGGGCTCGCCTTCATGCCTCTCAATCAGGGTGGCTACCACCAGATCATCACCGCCTGCGCGGTTGTGGCGTTCTGTTCGTGGGTTGGAAGGCAGGCAGAAATCTCGCGCAAGCTGGGCATGAGCTATCATGTTCCCATCGCTTTCAGCGTCGCGGTTTTTGCATTCGTCACCTTGAATGTGATCCGCCCATTCCTGATGGGCGCATGGGGAAATGCCTTTCCCTATGGCATCTGGTCGCATCTGGATTGGGTATCGAACACCGGATATTCCTATGTGAATTTCCATTACAACCCGGTCCATATGCTGGCGATCACGTTCTTCTTCACCAACTGTCTCGCGCTTGCGCTGCATGGCGGTCTGGTTCTTTCTGCGGTCAATCCGTCAGAAGGCACTGACGTCAAGACGCCCGAATATGAAGACACTTATTTCCGCGATTTCATCGGATATTCGGTCGGCACATTGGGCATCCACCGGGTTGGCCTTCTGCTCGCGCTGAACGCTGCGTTCTGGAGCGCCATTTGCATCGTGATTTCGGGCACGCTGTACACCGGCAGCTGGGTCGAGTTCTGGGATTTCTGGCGCAAGATCCCGATCTGGTCAGCAGGAGCATATTGATATGGCTACTTATCAAAACATCTTCACGCAGATTCAGGTCAAGGCGGCGCCCGAAATGGGCGTTCCGCTCAGCGATGGTAGCGATAGCCGGATCAATCTGACCGGTTACAGCTATTGGGCGGGAAAGATTGGTCAGGCGCAGTTTGGCCCGGTCTATCTCGGCTGGCTCGGAATGATCTCGCTGACCTTCGGGGCGGCGGCGATCATGATCATCGGCCTGAATTTCTGGGCGCAAGCCGGGTGGAGCCCGCAGGTCTTTATGCGCGAGCTGTTCTGGCTTTCGCTGAACCCTCCGGGTCCGGAATATGGTTTCAGTTTCTTTGTTCCGCTGAATGAGGGCGGCTGGTTCATCATGACCGGCGCGTTCCTGACGATTGCGGTGCTGAGCTGGTGGGCGCGCACTTACATGCGGGCTCGGGCGCTGGGCATGGGGATGCATATTCCCTGGGCCTTTGCCTCGGCCATCTGGCTGTTCCTGGTGCTGGGCTTTATCCGCCCTGCCTTGATGGGCAGTTGGTCCGAAGCGGTACCCTATGGCATTTTCAGCCACCTTGACTGGACGAACAATTTCTCGCTCATTCACGGGAACCTGTTCTACAATCCGTTCCACGCGCTTTCGATTGCGTTCCTTTATGGCTCAGCGGTGCTGTTCGCCATGCACGGGGCGACGATCCTGGCACTGGGCCGCTATGGCGGTGAGCGGGAGATCGAACAGATCACCGACCGCGGCACGGCTTCGGAACGCGGTGCATTGTTCTGGCGCTGGACCATGGGTTTCAACGCCACGATGGAATCGATCCATCGCTGGGCCTGGTGGTTTGCGGTGCTGACCACACTGACCGGTGGCATCGGGATCCTGCTTTCAGGCACGGTGGTCGACAATTGGTACCTGTGGGCACAGGAGCATTATTACGCTCCGATGTAACCGGCCCACCACAGGGCATGCAAAGGCCCGGCCCCGCAGCAATGCGCGGCCGGGCTTTGTGTTGGAGGGTTGGATTGCTGCAATGAAGCTGGCAGAGCGGCAGGCGGCCACTTCAAGCCGCCTTATAAACGCGTGCGCAAATCCATCAGATGCAGCGGCAATGACAGCGCCAGCAGGCCCGCAATCCACCACCAGTCAGCGCCGACCAGCGCCGCTCTCAGCGCCAGCACGATAAACACCGCCGGACCGATCAGCCCCGCAATCGCGGTGAGGCTCCAACCGCGCGAGCGCAGCCATGCAGCCTCCAGCGCCAGCACCGCCAGCACCACATCAGCGCCGTAACCTTGCGCAAAGAAAGCCGCTATGAATTCCATGAAAGGATCAGCCAAACGGGCCGTTGAGATCCACCACCGCCCAATTGAGCGCAGCGGCAAAAGTGACCCAGATCAGATAGGGTGTAAACAACAGCGCGGCGCTGCGCGAATACCGCCCGCAATACATGATCAGCGCCAGGATCGAGAGCCACAACAGCAGCACCTCGACAAACGCCCAATCGGGTCGCTGGATGCGGAAAAAGATCATGCTCCAGGTGATGTTGAGAAAGGCGTTCAGGGCAAACAGGCCGATGACCGTGTCCGATACGCGCGGCGTCGGAGCGGCCCGCCATGCGGACACCACCGCGCCGGTGTTGAACGCATAGATCAGCGTCCAGCCAATCGGAAACACCCAGTCAGGCGGGTTCCAAGTGGGTTTGGCCAGCCCCTGATACCACGGGCCGAGATCGGTGATCGTCGCCCCCAGGATCGCGACGATCGCCGCCGCAATCGCAGCCAGCACCGCGGGCAATATCCAAGTCTTGCTCATATGCATCTGATTAACTGCTCGCCGGTCTCAGGCCAAGCAGGTGCGCGGTATCCTTGAGGAAAATCTTGACATGCGCCAACGGTTTGGACCGGACCAGCCGTTTGTTCATATAGGCTTGCCAAGTGAGCTGCTGGACATCCTTGTCATCGCACATATCGACAAACCGCTCGCGCCGCTTGTCGCTGGAATACCAGAAATATTGCATCATCCCCAGGATCCAGAACACCCGGCCATGTTCCTTCATGAAACGGCTGCGCGCCAGTTTCAGCGCCTTTGCCTCACCGGTTTTCAGGAATTTGCTGGCGGCCTCGGCGCTTACCCGGCCGCCGACCATAGCGTAATAGATGCCTTCGCCCGATGCCGGCGCGACGATCCCGGCGGCATCGCCCGCAACGATGACATCCGCGCCATTGTCCCAGCGTTTGAGCGGTTTGAGCGGGATCGGCGCGCCTTCGCGGCGCACCGTCTCGCAGCGGGTCAGATCAAGCTCGCTGCGCATTTCGGCAACCGCGCCGCGCAGCGAAAATCCCTTGTTAGCGCTGCCCACGCCAATACTGGCGGTATCGCCATGCGGGAACACCCAGGCATAAAAATCGGGCGATAGCTTGCCCTGATAGAAAACGTCGCAGCGATTGGCGTTGAAGTTCTGCGTGTCATTTGCAGGCGATTTGATGATCTCGTGATAGGCAAAGACGCATTTGACCCGTTCGGCATTGGGCAGACATTGCTTGGCCACCGCGGAGCGCGCGCCATCTGCGCCGACGATGCAGCGTGCGCGGACGCGCTCGATGGGGCCGCCGCGCACCCTGCGGAATGTCACCAGCGGATGCGCGCGGTCATCGCGTTCAACCTTTTCAAAGGTCGCGCTGAGCCGCTCTGCCCCCGAATGTTCGGCGCGGATCCGCAGCCATTCGTCGAAATCCTCGCGGTCGACCATGCCGACATAGCCGATTTCCCCCACCGGCATATCGACCGCCCGACCCGACGGCGCGATCATTCTGGCGGAGCGCGCGCGCGCCACCAACAGGCTTTGCGGTATAGCGAAATCTTCGAGCATACGCGGCGGCACCGCGCCGCCGCACGGCTTGATCCGTCCGCCGCGCTCCATCAGCAGCACCGAATGACCCGCCAGCGCCAGATCGGTCGCTGCGGTCGCACCTGCGGGGCCGCCGCCGATTACCACGGCATCATAGATTGTCTCTGTCATGCAAACACCTCTGCTTCCCTCTCCGTGTCGCCGCCATCGTTCCTGCTGAAACTGGCGGACGCGACGCTATTGCCAGTGCGCAGCGCCAATCCAGCGGCGGCCACAAACAATGCAGCTTCGATGGCAAAGATGATTTGAAAGGCGCCGCCATCCTGCGCCTGAATTTTGCGTGCCGCATCAACGCCCAGCGCGCCGATCAATCCGCCAAGCCCGAATGCGATCGCCTGACTTGCGCCCCAGACGCCCATCCGCACGCCTTCGCGGGTTTTCACGCCTGCTCCGGCCAGCCCCATCATCGAACCAATCGCGGCGACCGCGAACACACCGTTGCCAAGGCCAAGCACAAACACATTGATCGCCAATGGCCAACCCGGCCCCGCGACCGCCGCGAGCGCGAGGCCCGCCAGACCCGCCGCCGATGCCAGACATCCTGCCACGATCCAGACCCTGAGGTCGGCGGGCAATCGCCCTTCAAATGCGCTGCCGCCTATACCCGCAACGATCATGCCCAGCAGGATGCCGCCCTGATGCTGCCCGCCCAATTGCGTGGATTCGCCCGGCGTCATGCCGAACACCAGCCCGGCAAAAGGTTCAAGGATCAGGTCCTGCATGCTGAACGCAATCATTGAGACAAAGATGAAGATGGTGAAGCGCCGCGCGGCGGCTTCGTTCCAGATTTCGATCAGCGCCGCGCGGAAGTCGGGCGAGGGTTCGTCTTTCGCCGTTTCAGCAAAATCATGGCGCCCGGTTTCCAGTCGGAAGGTCGCAAGCGCCGTCACCATGACCAAGACCATCGCCAGTCCCAGCGCAACGGCCATCAGCCGCTCGGGCGAAAACGGCTTGATCAATTCCCCCACCGTGATCGCAGAGATCACGATTCCCGCAATCATCATGATCCAGGTCAGCGCCGCGGCGGCGGCTCTGCGGCGCGGGGCGACCGATGACGCCAGCAGCGCAAGCGCCGAAGTGCCGCTCGCACCCACACCTGCGCCAATCAGGGTGTAGGCCAGCACCGCGAGAACCGCGGCGATCAGCCCGTCATTGGCAAACATCAGCGTCGCCTTTGTAGCGAGCAGCGCACCTGCCGCCAGCACCGCCATCCCGCCAACAATCCACGGTGTCCGGCGGCGGCCGCTATCTGCGCCATGGCCAAACAGCGGGCGCGAGAGCTGCACCGCATAATGCCACGCGACCAGCCCTGCCGGAATCGCTGCGGCCATCGCATATTCCACCACCATCAAGCGGTTGAGCACGGTCGATGTCAGCATCACAAAACCGCCGAGGCACGCCTGCACCAGCCCGATCCGGATGATCGAAAGCCAACCGAAGCCTGCCTGTGTCGTGGCATGGTCAGCCATCAGATATAGCCCCCCAGCCCCAGCGCCGCGGCAAGCATGCCGAGCACATAAAGCGTGACGCCGACGCCGTTGTACCACGGCGCATATTGCTTTGGATCACGTAGCAATTTGGGCATTGCCGCGATCTGCGCCGCGAGCACTCCGCCCACCAGCACCGCCGACAGTGTAAGGCCCCAGAGCGCCAGCACCGCGATCACGGCAATCTGTGCCAGCGCCATCACCGCGCAGGCCAGCCGCGCGGCGGGCGCAACGCCCAATATAACTGGCAGCGATCTGAGCCCGGTGGCGCGGTCGCCCTCCACCGCCTTGAAATCGTTGAGCGTCATGATCCCGTGCGCGCCGATGCTGTAGAGCACCAGCACGATCAGCACTTGGGCAGAGGGCATCGCGCCCAGCATCACAGCGGCACCGGTGAACCAGCTCAACCCTTCATAGGTCAGGCCGACCACCGCCGGGCCGGTCCAGCCGCTCGTCTTGAAACGAAAAGGCGGCGCGCTGTATCCCCATGCCAGCGCCAGCCCGACCAGCGCGGCGACAAACACCAGCGGACCGAGCAGCCACGCAACCAGCGCAGAAATTGCGGTGGCGATGAGCGCAATATACAGGCCCCAACGCCCCGCGATCCTGCCCGAAGGGATTGGGCGGTCGGGTTCATTGATCGCATCGACATGGCGATCGAACCAGTCGTTCACCGCCTGACTGGTGCCGCACACCAATGGCCCGGCAAGCAGCACCCCGCCCAGCACGAACAGCCAGCGCCCGTCCAGCCCCGCACCCGATGACACCGCGCCGCACATAAACGCCCACATCGGCGGAAACCAAGTGATCGGTTTGAGCAATTGCACAACATCGCGCAGCGCCGGAATAGGCACCAGACGAGTCGAGAGGGCAGAACGCTCCATATGGGAAAGCTATGCCTGACACGGGGGTGCGTCAAATTAATTTGACACTACCCAATCGTTCGGAGGCATTTCCAGACAGAAAAGCAATCCCGCCCGGCTTGGATGACCCAGATGCTAGTCAGCCTCGCCCGTCAGATTGCCCAGACCGTGGCGGTGCAACTTGGAATAGAGGCTCTGGCGCGAAAGGCCCAGAATCTCCGCTGCCGATGCGCGATTGTCCGATGTGTATTGCAACGCCGCCTCGATACACAAACGCTCGATCAGATCGGTGCTTTCGCGGACAATTTCTTTTAGCGACATGCGCCCGACCAGATCGGTCAATTGTTCGACCGAGCGCGGCAGATCCTGCGATCCGGGCGGAAGATCACGCAGCCTGCGCCCGATGGGGCGGATGACAAAGCCATAATAAGCGCCTTCGCGCCCGCTGCGCACCGCCGACAGTTCGATCGGTTCGCCTTCGATATTGTCGCCCGTGCGCAGCACCGTGGTGACATTGCGCGCCGCGCCGTGTTGATCGATCTGTCCTTCAATCAGGTCAAGATCGATCCCTGGCCGCCCGATCCAGTTTGACAGATGCTTGCCGCGCAATTGATCGAGGCTCGCCGCCTGAACCAGTTCAACAAAGGCGTTGTTGCCGCTGACCACTTCGAGATTGGCGTCGGCCACCAGAAACGCGTCAGGCATGGCATCCACCAGTTCGAGCACCGGCGATTGTCCGAGAGATTGGCCCTGCGCCTCCCCTGCATCCGCAGGCGCAAGCCGCAGCAGCAGAAATTGCCCGCGATCCTGAGTGAAACCCGAAATCGAAGCCATGACCGGCTGCGATCCGCTGGCGATGGTGAGCGGCACTGGCGACACCGCATCAGATGCCAAGGCCGCGCCAACCATAGTCTGCAAAGTATCGCGCGACGCCCGGTTCACCAGCGCCGGTAGCTTCTTGCCCGGCAGACTGCCAGCACGTGCGCCCAGCAAGGCATGCGCCGCCGGGTTAGCCTCGCGAATGCGCAGCGTCGCCGCCTCTGCGATCAGAACCGCCTCACCCGAAAGGCTGAACAACATGCGATAGCGCGATTCGAGCTGGCGCATGCGCATGTAATCGCGCTCCAGCGATTGCTGCACCTGCAAAAGGCGTTGCTGCATCTTGCCTGCATCGCGCAGGTCACGGCCAAACGCGATGCGATGTTCGCCGCCGTTCACGCTCAACACGGCATAACGGATCGGCACATCGCCGTCGCGGGTCGGGTGGTTGACTTGCCGCCAATGCTGAACCTCGCCGCGCCGCGCCGCCGCCAGCATTTCCATGACCTTGGGGCGGCTTTCGGTGGTTACGGTTTCGATCCAGTTGGTCCCTTCCCACCCTTCGAAACCAGGAAAATCGCTGGGATCGAATGCGGTATCGAGGATGGTGCCAGTGTCATCGAGGATAAGCGTGATGTCGCCCGCCACCATCGCCAGCTTCATCGCTGCGTCCGCATCAAGCGCATCAAACAGTTCGGCCGCCTTGCCAAACGGGTTCTTGCCTTCGATGGAGTGCTTGCGGGTAAGCATGCGCGCGGGGCCTTATCGAATCTGGTGCGCTCGCACCGGGGCGGACTGAACCAGACGCTGAGCCACGTTAAGCGCGGCACGAGCGTCGGCGCCGGTCCCATCGGCTCCCACTTCGGCAACAATTGCAGGGTTCTGGTTGATCATATGACCACCGACGAGAATGGAGAGGTGCGGATTTGCAGACACGCTGCGCATCGCCTTTATTAGATTTGTTATCGCCGCGCTAGGGCAATCGCGTGAAAGCGTCAATCCGACAAGATCAAACGGTTCGCGCGACAACATGTCGAGCAATTCCTTGCGCAGCGGTTTGGTCAGCACGGTGCTTTGCCAGCCGGCGCGGGCAAAAATCTCATCAATGATGAGCGCGCCAAAGCCATGCTGGTCCCCCGGCATGGGCGCAAACAGCGCCCGGCATGCATCGGCGGCCGGTGCCTTTAACCGGATCGGCGCGCGCGAAGAAACTTCGCGCATCACCTCCTGCAAACGCCACAATCCCATTGTGACGTCGATGAAATCGCATTCGTCATTTTCCCACATAATGCCGAGTCGGCGTGCGGAAGGTGCAAGAAGATCAAGATAGACCGCCTCGACGCTGACCCCGTCATCTAGAAAAGCGTCCACTTCTTCGAGCAGGCTGCACGCCTCCAGGCTGAGCGGCAGAGTGGAAAACCGTTTGGCAGCAGCGGGATCAATTTCGGATTTTCCGGCCGTGTTGCTGCGCTGCGACCCCGATGAATGCGCCATCATCAGCCGCGGGATCAATTCGCCTTCGATGATGGAATTGATCGAGTCGCCTGGCAGGTCTGCGCTGTCATGGCGGGCATCCTGTATGCGTTCACCAGAACCGGATCGCCGCCGTCTGAGCGGGTTCACCATGACCCTGCGTAGCGCCGCCGAACCCGCACCGAATACCCGTGCAGCGCCAATAGCCCTGGAATCACTGGAGGTTGCCATACCAGCCCCTTCCCCTCTCCCGGCCTTAGTGACCGGCCCCGCGCGATCAGAGCGCGCGGCAACTGGCGAGGCCGAATGATGTCCGACTCCTTATCCGCCAGAGTCGCGAGGCTATACCAACTCAAAACGATACGCAACGCAGGCAATTTCCCAGACGCCGCGAGAGCCGCCAATCCGGTCTCAATGACTGTCTAAAATGTTTTACGTCTAAAAAATTTGACACTCTTCGATTGATAGGCGTAGGCTTCGATCCTGACAGCAAAAGGCTATCAATGAGGATGACTCGGCAGAATCACGCATTCCCCGCCGGGCCTGCTCCCAAGAGGCGGCAGGACAATGCGCAGCAGGGGATGACCGGGGGGCTCTACTCACCAGAGGAGCGCCGGCGCCGGGACGAGTCGGTCTGGACCCTGGTTCAAGGGATCCTCGCTCCTATTCAATTTCTCGTGTTCCTCATCAGCCTTGGTCTGGTGATTCGCACCCTCGCCAGCGGCGAAGGCGCGTTTGCCGCCGATGCTTCAATCGTGGTCAAGACATTGGTGCTCTACACCATCATGATCACCGGCTCGATCTGGGAGAAAGTCGTGTTCGGGCGCTGGTTGTTTGCTCCGGCGTTTTTCTGGGAAGACGTTTTCTCGATGCTCGTGCTGGCGCTGCACACGCTGTATCTGACGATGTTGCTGGGCGATTTCGGCACTTTGGAGCAACGCCTGGCGGTCGCACTGGCGGCCTATGCGGCCTATATCATCAACGCCGGGCAATTCCTTTGGAAATTGCGGATGGCAAGGCTTCAGTCATCCCTGCCTCAGGGCCTCCCGGCATGAGCGGGGTTCAGACCCTCGCCGGCTGTGCCAAGCCCGCTGCTCTTGCCGAAACCCCGCGCCCGATCCTGCGCGAGCGCGGCCAACGCGAAGTGTTCTGCGGGCTGACCGGGATCGTCTGGCTGCACCGCAAGATGCAGGATGCATTCTTCCTCGTCGTGGGTTCGCGCACCTGCGCCCATCTGCTGCAATCGGCGGCGGGCGTGATGATCTTTGCCGAACCCCGGTTTGCCACCGCAATCATGGAAGAACGCGATCTGGCGGGCATGGTCGATTGTCAGGATGAACTCGACCGCGTGGTGACCCGGCTGCTCGAACGCCGCCCTGATATCAAGACGCTGTTCCTCGTCGGCTCCTGCCCTTCCGAAGTCATCAAGCTTGACCTTGGCAAAGCTGCCGAACGGCTTGGCGCGCAGCATATGCCGCGGGTCCGCATCCTCAATTATTCGGGCAGCGGGATCGAGACCACATTCACCCAGGGCGAGGACGCCTGTCTGGCCGCGCTGGCCCCGGAAATGCCCAAATCCGCACCCGATGCGGGCAAGCAATTGCTGATCGTGGGCGCGCTCCCCGATATTGTCGAAGACCAGTTTCTGCGGCTGTTCGATCAATTGGGCATCACCAATGTCGGCGTGCTGCCCGCGCGCAATGCCCGCGATCTGCCGCCGGTGGGACCGAACACACGCTATTTGCTCGCGCAGCCGTTCCTGGCGGCGACCGCACAGGCGCTCGAAGATCGCGGCGCGGAGCGGATCGATGCGCTGTTCCCGTTTGGCGCGGAAGGCACGACCGGTTGGCTCCATGCCGCCGCGCAGGAATTCGGCATTGATGAAATGCATTTCAACCGAGTGGTTGCGCCGGGACGCGAGCGGGCCAAGCGCGCAATCGAACATGCGCGCGCCGCGCTCGATGGCAAACGCATCAGCTTCCTGCCCGATTCTCAGCTGGAAATTCCGCTGGCGCGGTTCCTCTCGACCGAGCTTGGTATGGTCCCGGTCGAAATCGGCACGCCCTATCTCCACCGCGCGCATCTGGCGCAGGAACTGGACCTGATCCCGCCTTCCGCCCGGATCAGCGAGGGACAGCATGTTGACCGCCAGCTTGACCGGGTGCGCGCCGACCGGCCCGATCTGACCGTATGCGGCTTGGGCCTTGCCAATCCGCTGGAATCCGAAGGCTTCACAACCAAATGGGCGATCGAACTGGTGTTCTCGCCGATCCATGGTTTCGATCAGGCGGGCGATCTTGCCGAACTCTTTGCCCGGCCGCTGCGGCGCCGCGACGTGCTGGAGGTATAGGCGATGCAGCTATCCGTCTGGACCTATGAAGGACCGCCCCATGTCGGAGCGATGCGCATCGCCACCGCGATGGAAGGGCTGCACTATGTCCTGCACGCGCCGCAGGGCGACACCTATGCCGACCTGCTGTTCACGATGATCGAACGGCGCGGCAAGCGTCCACCGGTGACCTACACCACCTTCGAAGCGCGCGATCTGGGCAAGGACACCGCGCAATTGTTTCAGGACGCTGCGCGCGAGGCGGCGGCGCGGTTCAAACCGCAGGCGATGATCGTGGGCGCGTCATGCACCGCGGAACTGATTCAGGATGATCCCGGCGGTCTGATCGAGGCGATGGACCTGCCCTGCCCGGCAATCCCGCTCGAACTGCCCAGCTATCAGCGCAAGGAAAACTGGGGCGCAGCCGAAACATTCTATCAGGTCGTGCGCCATCTGGCCGACAAGGGCGCGTCGCCCGGTATGCGCGAAGGTCGCAAGGCTCGCGCTAATATCCTTGGCCCAGCCGCACTAGGCTTCCGGCACCGCGACGATCTGGTCGAAATTCGCAAGATCCTTGATGCTTTGGGCGTCGAAGTGAACCTCGTCGCTCCGCTCGGGGCGTCGCCTGCGGACATTGCGCGCATTGGCGCGGCTGATTTCAACATCGTTCTCTATCCCGAAATAGCAGATGAGGCCGCTCGCTGGCTTGAACGCACGTTCAATCAGCCCGCGATCCGGACCATCCCTATCGGTGTGGGCGCCACACGCGCGTTCATTGCCGAAGTCGCCGAGTTGGCAGGTGCAGATCCCACATCTGCTCTCGGCGACACCCATTCCCGGATGCCCTGGTGGAGCCGTAGCGTCGATTCGACCTACCTCACCGGAAAGCGCGTCTTTATCTTTGGCGATGCCACCCACGCCGTCGCCGCCGCCCGGATTGCGCGCGACGAACTGGGCTTCGAGGTCTGCGGACTGGGTTGTTACAACCGCGAATTTGCCCGCGACATCCGTGATGCGGCAAAGCTGTACGGGGTCGAGCCGCTGATCACTGACGATCATCTGGCGGTAGAGGATGCGATTGCGGCGGCCGCGCCCGAATTGGTGCTGGGCACGCAGATGGAACGGCACATTGCAAAGCGTCTGGGGATCCCCTGCGCGGTGATTTCGTCGCCTGTCCATGTGCAGGATTTCCCCGCGCGCCATTCCCCGCAAATGGGTTTCGAAGGCGCGAATGTGATCTTTGACAGCTGGGTTCACCCGCTGGTGATGGGGCTAGAGGAGCATCTACTCACCATGTTCCGCGAGGATTTCGAATTTTCCGACGAAGCGGGCGCTTCGCATCATGCCGCCCATTCGCCCAAGGCGGCGGGGCAATCGGCGAATATCCCGGCCAATGAACCCGCGCCCATGGCAGAGCCCGCCAATGACGCCAATCTCTGGACAAGCGAGGCCGAACGCGAACTGAAGAAAATACCCTTTTTCGTCCGCGGTAAGGCGCGCCGCAACACCGAAGCTTTCGCGCAGGATCAAGGCCGCGCGCAGATCGATCTCGACACGCTTTACGACGCAAAGGCGCATTATGCACGGTAAGGCCGCCCTCCCTGCGTTCTCCGGCAAAGCGCCTGTGCGCGTGGCGATTATCACGCTCGATAATCACCTCAAAGGCGCCGTCGAGCGCGCGGATGCGGTGCTCGGGTCGGACAATATTGCGCTGAGCCTGCACGCCGCGTCCGATTGGGACCGCGAAGGCACCGCGCTGGAACAGGCCAAGGCGGCGATTGACGATGCTGACATCGTAATTGCCACGATGCTGTTCCTAGACGATCACGTCCGCGCGATCCTGCCCACGCTCGAAGCGCGGCGCGAACATTGCGACGCCATGGTCTGCCTGATGTCGGCGGGCGAAGTGGTCAAGCTGACGCGGATGGGCGGATACCGCATGGATGCCCCGGCGAAAGGTCCGCTGGCCCTGCTCAAGAAATTGCGCGGGTCAAAGAAACAGGGCGCAAGCTCTGGCGCAGGGCAGATGAAGATGCTGCGGCGCCTGCCCAAGATCCTCAAATTCATTCCCGGCACAGCGCAGGATGTGCGCGCCTATTTCCTGACGCTGCAATATTGGCTGTCGGGCTCTGATGAGAATGTTGTCGCCATGGTGCGCGCGCTGATCGACCGCTATGCGTCGGGCGAGCGCGAAGGGCGGCGCGGAGAAACAGCGGCGCAGGCTCCGCTCGAATATCCCGAAACCGGGGTCTATCATCCGCGCACACGGCAGCGCATTTCGGACAGCCTGCGGTTGCTGCCGCAAGACGGCAAGGCCAATGGCGAAGGCCGCAATGGCACCGTCGGTCTGATCCTGCTGCGGTCTTATCTGCTTGGCCGTGACAGCGGGCATTATGACGGCGCGATTGCCGCATTCGAGGCAGCGGGGATGAAAGTCGTCCCCGTGTTTGCCAGCGGGCTGGACGCGCGCCCCGCAATCGAGAAATACTTTACCCACCGCGGCGAAGTGGTGGTCGACGCAGTGGTCAATCTCACCGGATTTTCGCTGGTGGGCGGCCCAGCCTATAACGATTCAGAGGCTGCGCGCACGGTGCTGGGCGATCTCGATGTGCCCTATATCGCGGCGCATGCGATCGAATTTCAGTCGATCGAGGAATGGCGCGCGCGCGATCAGGGGCTGCTCCCGCTCGAAGCGACGATGATGGTCGCCTTGCCCGAATTGGACGGCGCGACCGCGCCCAGCGTCTTTGGCGGACGGTTCAAGGCAGGCAGCGCGGTGTGCGGCGGATGCAGCCGGGCCTGCGAAGCGCCCATGTCTGAGCGGCTTAGCCCGATGCAAAGCTGCCCCGAACGCGCCGAAGCCTTGGCCGCGCGGGTCGCAAAGCTGATTGCGCTGCGCCGGTCGCAGCGGGCCGCGCGCAAACTGGCGGTGGTGCTGTTCAACTTCCCGCCCAACGCCGGCGCAACCGGATCAGCGGCATTCATCGCAGTTTACGAATCGCTTTATGCCACGCTCGAACGGCTCAGCTCCGAAGGCTATGATGTCGCGGTTCCCTCCAGCGTGGATGCGCTGCGCGAGGCGATCCTGCAGGGCAATTCCGAACGGTTCGGCACCGACGCCAATGTCGCGCACCGCGTGCCCGCCGATGAACACGTTCGGCGCGAGCCGCATCTGGCCGAGATCGAGGCGCAATGGGGCCCCGCCCCTGGCAAGGCGCAAAGCGACGGCGGCCATATCCAGATCCTGGGCGCGCATTTCGGCAATGTGTTCGTCGGGATTCAGCCAGCCTTTGGATATGAAGGCGACCCGATGCGGCTGCTGTTCGAAGGCAATTTCGCGCCCACCCATGCTTTCAGCGCGTTCTACCGCTATCTCCGCGAGGATTTCGGCGCGGATTCGGTGCTGCATTTTGGCACCCACGGCGCGCTTGAATTCATGCCGGGCAAACAGGCCGGGATGACCGGCGATTGCTGGCCCGAACGGTTGATCGGCAATTTGCCCAATTTCTACCTGTATGCAGCGAACAACCCCTCCGAAGGGATGCTGGCAAAACGGCGCTCGGCGGCCACTCTGATCAGCTATCTGACCCCGCCGCTGGCGCAGGCCGGGCTTTACAAGGGTCTTACCGAACTCAAGGCCAGCCTCGAACGCTGGCGGATTTCGGGCGGCGATGATGCCGCGCAGGAACGCGCCGAACTCGCTCAGATTATCGCGGATCAATGCGATGCGCTCGACATTGAATATGACGACATCGATGCGCTCACTGGCAAGCTTTACGAACTCGAAGAGGCGCTGATCCCGCACGGCCTGCATGTGCTGGGCCGCAACCCGCAAGGCGCGGCGCGCGAAGACATGCTGGATGCCATGCACGAGGCATCGCCGCAGACGCCGCGCGACGTGCTCGCGGAAAAACTGGATTCGAGCGACGAACTCGGCTCGCTGATGCGCGCGCTGGATGGCGGATATGTTCAGCCCGCGCCGGGCGGCGATGTGGTCGCCAACCCCGACGTGCTGCCCACAGGCCGCAATATTCACGGCTTTGATCCGTTCCTGCTGCCCTCGCATTATGCCTGTCAGCAGGGCCGCGACCAGGCCGACCGGCTGATCGCGCGGCATGTCGACAATGGCGCAGATTTCCCCGCCAGCATCGCCATGGTGCTATGGGGCACGGACAATATGAAATCCGAAGGCGTCCAGATTGCGCAGGCGCTGACGTTGATGGGAGCCCGGCCCCGCCGCGATTCCTATGGCCGCCTGTGCGGCGCGGAGTTGATCTCGCTGGAAGAACTGGGCCGCCCGCGCATCGATGTGGTGATGACGCTGTCGGGGATTTTCCGCGATCTGCTGCCGCTGCAAACGAGGATGCTGGCCGAAGCCGCGCTGCTCGCCGCGCAAGCCGATGAACCGCTCGAAGCAAACTTCGTCCGCAAGCACAGCCTCGCCCATGCTTCGGCGCATGGCATCGATATCGAAACCGCTGCGCTGCGCGTGTTCTCCAATCAGGAGGGCGCTTACGGTGCAAATGTGAACCAGATGATCGACGGCGGCGTCTGGGCGGACCCCGATGAACTCGCCAATGCGTTCGAGATCAACAAGGGCTTTGCTTACGGGGTCAAAGGCGCACCGGTGCAACACCGCGCATTGCTGACCAGCGCACTGCGCGATGTCGAATTCACCTATCAGAACCTCGAAAGCATCGAAGTTGGGATTACCGATCTTGACCAATATGTCGATGGACTGGGCGGGGTCAGCCGGTCTGTAGCGCGTGCCAAGGGCAAGGACGCGCCGGTCTATATCCTTGATGCGACGCGCGGCAACGCCAAGGTGCGCACGCTGGCCGAACAGATCGACCTCGAAACGCGCACCCGCACGCTCAACCCCAAATGGTTCGAAGGGATGCTCGACCACGGGTATGAGGGCGTTCGCAGCATCGAGCAGCATGTGACCAACACGCTCGGCTGGTCTGCCACCACCGGCGAGGTTGCGCCTTGGGTCTACCAGAAGATTTCCGAAACCTTCGTCCTCGACGAAGCCATGCGTCGCCGCCTTTCCGATCTCAATCCCAAAGCCTCCGCCCGCGTCGCCGGGCGGTTGCTGGAGGCTTGCGACCGGCATCTATGGGAACCCGACGACGCCACACTCGCCGCCTTGCGCGAGGCCAATGATGAGCTCGAAGACCGCCTTGAGGGCGTCTTCGCGGCCGAATGAGATTAGACAGAGGGATCTGACGCCATGAACTTGCACACTCCGAACTCCAGCTTCACCCCGACCGACGGCGAAGGATCGGTGCAGGTCCAGCTGGACCCTGCCGACAAGATCAAGGGTGCGAAAGTCTTTGCCGTCTATGGCAAGGGCGGGATCGGCAAATCGACAACCTCGTCCAACCTTTCGGCAGCCTTTTCGAAACTGGGCCACCGCGTCCTGCAAATCGGATGTGACCCGAAACACGACAGCACGTTTACGCTGACCAAGAAATTGATGCCGACGGTGATCGACGTTCTCGAAACGGTTGAATTTCATTCGGAGGAACTGCGGCCCGAAGATTACATGTTCGAAGGCTATAACGGAGTGATGTGCGTGGAGGCCGGCGGACCGCCGGCGGGCACGGGCTGCGGCGGATATGTGGTGGGGCAGACGGTAAAGCTGCTCAAACAGCATCACTTGCTCGAAGAAACCGACGTGGTGATTTTCGATGTCCTGGGCGATGTGGTGTGCGGCGGGTTCGCCGCGCCGCTGCAACATGCCGAACGCGCGCTGGTGGTCGCGGCCAATGATTTCGACAGCATCTTTGCGATGAACCGGATCGTTGCAGCGATCGCCGCCAAGTCCAAGAATTACGACGTGCGGCTGGCCGGCGTGGTCGCCAATCGCAGCCGCGAAACCGACGAGATCGACCGGTTCTGTGACAAGATCGGGATGCAGCGGCTCGCGCATTTCAAAGATGTCGATGCAATCCGCCGCTCACGCCTGAAAAAATGCACCTTGTTCGAAATGGGCGACGATCCCGAAGTGGTCGCAGCGCAGGACGAATATCTGCGGCTGGCGGCAATGTTGTGGGCCGGGGTCGATCCATCCGCGGCCCAGCCGATGAAGGACCGCGACATTTTCGATTTCCTGGGGTTTGAATAATGGCAACTCGCTCTCCTGAAACGCCGTACGATATGCGCCGCGAGGCGCTGGCGACCTATTTCGACAGCACCGCGAAAAAGGCGTGGATCGACCTCACATCGGATGCCAAGGTCAGCGGTATCCGTGCCACAGTGCGCGCGGGCCGCGATGCGATGCGCAGCACCTTGCTCGGCTGGTTGCCGCATGATCTGCGCCGCACCCGGGTGCTCGACGCGGGCTGCGGCACCGGCGCATTGGCGGTGGAGGCCGCCTGCCGCGGAGCAGAAGTGACCGGCGTTGACGTGGCTGGCGGGCTGGTCGAAGTGGCCCGCGAACGCACCCCCGGATTTATCGGGCATGGCCGCATCCACTGGCGTTCGGGCGATATGCTCGATCCTGCATTTGGCTCGTTCGATCATGTCGTGGCGATGGATTCGCTTATCCATTACGCGCCCGAAGACCTCGTCGATGCGGTCGAGCAATTGACGCAGCGCGCGACTCGGTCGGTCCTGTTTACCTTTGCTCCGCACACCCGCTTGCTCGGCGCGATGCATTCGGTTGGCAAGGTGTTTCCCAAGAACGACCGTTCGCCCGCCATCGTGCCAGTGTCGGAAACCGAATTGCGCGCGCGCCTTGGCCGTCTTGGCGATTGGAAAATCGCCCGCACGCACCGCGTATCCAGCGGGTTTTACACCAGTCAGGCACTCGAATTGGTGAAGCGCGGATGAGCAAGACCCCTCGCCCCCCTGTAAAGATCAGCCAGGCCGCGATGGCCTTGCTGCCCTTTGCCGATGCGGCGAGCGATGAATTGCCAATGGGCCGCCTGCTGCGACTTTCGCTGTTTCAGGTCAGCGTCGGGATGGCGATGGTGCTGCTGAGCGGGACGCTCAACCGGGTGATGGTGGTCGAATTGGGAACGCCGACTTGGCTGGTCGCGCTGCTGATCGCGGTGCCATTGCTGGTCGCGCCGTTTCGCGCGCTGATCGGGCACCGGTCCGACCGGCACGTCTCGGCGCTGGGCTGGCGGCGGGTGCCTTATATCTGGTTTGGCACATTGATGCAGTTTGGCGGGCTGGCGATCATGCCGTTTGCGCTGCTGCTGCTCAGCCGCGAAGACAGTTTCATCGGCGGATTGATCGCAGCGGCGGCTGCATTCCTGCTGACCGGTATCGGTTTTCACGTTACGCAGACCGCCGGGCTGGCGCTGGCGACCGATCTTGCCCCGGCGGACAAGCGTCCGCGCGCGGTCGCGCTGCTGTATGTCATGCTGCTGGTCGGGATGATGCTGTCTGCTTTTGTTATCGGCGGGCTGTTGATCGAATTTTCGCCGACCCGGTTGGTGCAGGTGATTCAAGGCGCGGCGGTGCTCACTATGGCGCTCAATCTGGCGGCGCTGTGGAAACAGGAAGCACGCGCCCCGGAACGCACCAAGCCCGATCCTGATGCGCCAAGTTTTGGCGAATTGTGGCACGGCTTTGTCCGCGACGGACGCAATGCGCGGCTCTTGACCGCGATCGGCATCGGCGCGGCGGGCTTTGCGATGCAGGATGCGCTGTTGGAGCCTTATGGCGGCGAAGTGCTGGGGCTGTCGGTGGGCGCGACGACTGCGCTAACGGGGGTATGGGCATTCGGCGCGCTGGCGGGATTCATGCTTTCGGGCCGTTCGCTGACACGCGGGGGCGATCCCTTGCGGCTGGCCGGAGCGGGTTTGGTGACCGGGCTCAACGCCTTTCTCCTGGTTGTATTTGCCGCGCCGTTTGGTTCGCCGCTGATGCTTTACATCGGCGCCATGTTGATCGGGCTGGGTCTGGGGCTGTTTTCGGTCGGCACGCTGATGGAGGCGATGAACCTTGCCAAGAGCGAGACTGCGGGCCTTGCGCTGGGGGCATGGGGCGCGGTTCAGGCGACCTGCGCGGGCGCGGGCATCGCGCTGGGCGGCGGATTGCGCGATCTGATCGCCATGCTGGCAATCAGCAGCGAACAGGCCGCCGCGCCCGTAATTATCGGGGCGAGCCGCGCGACCGGCTATACGTCGGTCTATCTCATCGAAATCCTGCTGCTGCTTGCAGCGCTTGCCGCGATCGGGCCGCTGGTTGGCCGCGCGCGCAGCAATTCAAACCATTCCGGGGACAGCGCCGTCCAGCCGTTCGGCCTGCGTGAGTTCCCGACATGACCGCGTGTCCAAAGGAGTATGGGGGGCCACGCGGCCGCAACCGGGGGACTGCCGCCACAGCCGCCTGTCCATTGAGAGGAAAGTGCAATGAATAACACCTATATCGTCGGAACATTCGACGTCGCCGAATTGGCGTTCATCCTGTTCTTCATCTTTTTCGTGGGGCTGGTTTTTTATCTCAACCGCGAAAGCCGCCGCGAGGGTTACCCGCTTGAGCATGAACAATCCGGCGCAGTGATGCGCGGCACTCCGCTGACCGATGGCGGGAAGAAGACCTTCAAACTGCCGCATGGGCGCGGCACCTACACACCCGAAGATGTCGCCCGCGATTCTGTCAGCATCCCTGCGCGGCAGGCATTCGGCAGCACCGGCGCACCATGGGTGCCGACCGGAGATGCTATGGCCGACGGGATTGGCCCAGCGGCCTATGCCAACCGGGAGAAATATCCCGATCTCACCTTCGATGGCCGCCCGCGCATTGTGCCGATTGGCATTAGCCACGAAATCGAAATCGCCCCGAACGACAGGGACCCCGTTGGCCTTCCGGTTTACGGCGCGGACAAGAAACTGGCCGGAACCGTCAGCGATGTCTGGGTCGATCAGGCAGAGCATATTATCCGCTATCTCGAAGTGACCACCAATTCTGGCAAGAAAGTGCTCGCGCCGATGGCTATTGCCGCAGTGCAAGGCAAAGGCTGGCTGGGCGGGATTACCCCGCTGGTGGATGACCAGAAAGAGCTGATCGATATTGATGCGATCCGTTCGGACCAGTTCGACGCCGTGCCAGACATTGAGATCGCGGGTCAGATCACCCGCTTCGAAGAAGACCGGATCATGGCCTATTTCGGCGGTGGCTATCTGTACGCCACACCCGAACGCTCAGAACCCTGGATGTAAGATGATGGGGGATCACATCATGCAACCAGAAACTCTGCAAGGCGACGCCATGGGTCCTTCGGCTGAAGGAGACCCGATGGGCACGCCTGCCCCTGATGAACGCGTGTTGTGGAAAGGGCGACCGAACCTGTCGCTTCTTTCACGCACGGCGTTTCACAGCGGCAAAGTTGGGATGTATTTCGCAGCGCTGATCGCGGTGTCGGCGGCGTTCGGCAACCTTGACGTTGCGGCGGTTTGCGCCGTGCTTGGGGTCACGGCGGCGGGCATCCTGCATGGCCTGGCTTGGCTGAGCGTTCGCAGCACGCTTTATATCCTTACCGACACGCGGCTGATTCTGCGGATCGGGATGGCGATTGAAACGCGCATCAATGTGCCGCTCAAACACGTCACTTCTGCCAATCTGAAAAAGCGCGGCGGAGGGCACGGCGATATTGCGCTGGAACTGGTCGGGGAACGGTTGCTTGGATATTTCCTGTTGTGGCCGCATGTCCGGCCGTGGCGTTATGCTCATCCGCAGCCGATGCTGCGCGCTGTACCAGAGGCGGAGAGCGTGGCGGCGCTGCTCGCCGATGCCTGCGCGGCGCACACAGCGATTGAGCGAAACTTGACCGAGATCAATGTTCCCGCTCCCGCTTCGGTTCACAAGGCTGCTGCGTCTGATGGCCAGCGCGCTATGCCTAACAATGGCCCGCGCCAAAATGCAATGAAGGGGGCAACGGCATGATTGTTCGGCAATATGAAGAGGACGAATTCACCGTCCACCGGGTCCCGGTGATGCTGATGGGCGGATTGATCGCAATCACGATTGCGCTCACTTCGATGGTCAGCCTCGGCCTGTTTGAACGGCAATCCATCCCCAGCGAAGCGCGCGCGGCGGCAGGAACCATGTCCACCGCGACCCGTTCGCTGCTGTTTTTTGACGAGGCCGACGGCACGGTCCGGGTTGAAGATGCGTTTTCCGGGGAAGTCATTTCCAGCTTTGGCCCCGGAACCGGCGGCTTTATCCGGTCAACCATGCGCAGCCTCGTCCACAAGCGCCGGATCAACGGGATCGGTCGCGCCACTCCATTCGAACTCATCGCGTGGGACAGCGGCGCGTTGACTTTGCGCGACAGCACGACGGGCGAAACGATTGAACTGGCATCGTTCGGCGCAGACAATCGCGCGGTGTTCGCCGCCATGCTGGATGAAACCAAGCTAGCTGGGAAGGCGAACTGATGGCGAATTCGGCAACACTGACGCCTTCCAGTTCGGCTCGGCGGTTTGAAACGCCCTGCACGATTTCGGTCGAGCAAAGCTCTAATCATTTTCACGCGCATGTCGAATTGACCGGCGATGTCAAAATTGAACCGGGCGACAAGGTGCGCGTCCACGGCGACCCCATCGCCATTCCGTTTGGCAGCAAACAAGTGTTTGAACGCATGGCCACCGTGACCCGCGCCGGTCCGTTGGCGCGGCTGCTTACGCGGCTGGCCGCCTATTTCGATCTCGCCGAACTCTACGAAGTGAGCTTTAACGCCGGGAGGATCAAATGAACGCCCATACAGCGATCACCAAAGACGATGCGATGGCCATCGCCACCCAGAACACGATGCTCAGCCCGCGGTTCTACACCACCGATTTTGACGCGCTAGACGCGATCGATGTATCGAGCGTGCGCGGTGAATGGGATGACCTGATCAATGAAATGATCGGCGACCCCAACAAGCAGCATTTTCGCCACAATGACAGTTTTGCTGGCGTGATCGAGGGGTTGGAGCCGGAACTGCGTGCAGAATTTACCGATTTCCTCGTCAGCTCGCTGACTTCGGAATTTTCGGGCTGCGTGCTCTATGCCGAAATCGCCAAGCGGACCAAGAACCCGGACGTAAAGCAGCTTTTCAAACTGCTCGCCCGCGATGAAAGCCGCCATGCCGGTTTCATCAATGAAAGCCTGAAAGATGCCGGGATCGGTGTCGATCTGGGATTTCTGACCCGGACCAAGAAATACACATTCTTCAAACCGAAGTTCATTTTCTATGCGGTCTATCTGTCGGAAAAGATCGGCTATGCGCGCTATATTGCGATCTACCGCCATCTCGCTGCGAACCCGCAGAACAAATTCCACCCGATCTTCGATTGGTTCGAGGAATGGTGCAATGACGAATTCCGTCACGGAGAAGCGTTTGCCATGTTGCTACGCGCCGATCCGAAGCTGCTCAAAGGCGCGAACAAGCTGTGGGTGCGGTTCTTCCTGTTGTCGGTCTATGCCACAATGTATGTGCGCGATCACAACCGGCCGGTCTTTCACCGCGCGCTGGGGGTCGATCCAACCGAATATGATTACAAGGTGTTCGGCATCTGCAACCAGATCAGCCGACAGGTTTTCCCGGTCGAACTCGACATCGACAGCCCGGCTTTCCGCCGTCAGATGGAAAGCCTGCGCAAAGCGGCGCTGCGTATCGAAGAAGGCAAAGAGCGCGGCGGCATCGCCGGAATGGCACAGCGCATCAGCGGCACCGTGAGCGCCGGATACAGCTTTGCCCGGATGTATTTCCATCGCACAAAGCCGAATGAACTGCCACAATCGATCCGGCTTCAACCCGCATGGTAAGCTGGAGCGGCCATATTGTCCCGTTCATCGTGACGGTGGCCATCTGGTTTATGGCGACCGGGCTGATTGCCTGGGCGGACAACCGCGAACGCGCGACTTTCCGCCGCAGCCTCGCGATTGGCGGAGGCGCGGGGATCGCCGGACTGATCACGATCCTGTTTGCCTCGCAATCGGCCAGCGTGATTGCAGTCTACGCCTCGTTTGTGGGCGCGTTGCTGGTGTGGGGTTGGCATGAAATCGGTTTTCTTACCGGCGCTGCGGCTGGTCCCCGCCGGACCGCCTGCCTGCCCGGTGTGCGCGGGATCGAACGCTTTGCCCAGGCCAGCGCGACCATCATACATCACGAAATCGCTCTGGCGCTGACCGCGTTGATGTTGATCGCATTGTCGTGGAACGCCCCCAACCAGATCGGCGCGATGGTGTTCGTGTTGATGCTTGGCTTAAGATTATCGTCCAAGATCAATCTGTTCGTCGGCGTTCCCAACAGCTCTTCGGAAATGCTGCCGGTGCATCTGGATTATCTGAAAAGCTATTTCGGACGCAACCGGATGACTTGGCTGCTGGCGCTGTCGGTGGCCTGCATTCTTGGCCTCAGCGGCTGGCTTGCAAGCGCAGCGATGGCGGCACCTTCGGGCAGCCCCGAGATGATCGGCGCAAGCCTGCTGACCGCGCTGTGCCTGCTTGGCGCGCTGGAACATTTATTCCTTGCACTTCCGTTCCGGGATGGGATGTTGTGGGGATGGGCTTTTTCGCGGCGGGGGCCGGTGAAAATCGAACGGACGTGAGAAGACAATCATGGCAATTGATACAGTGCAAACAGAGGGTGAACCCATGGATTTCGAAGCCTATTTTGCCGGCGAGCTCAGCAGCGTACGCGAAGAGGGACGCTACCGCGTGTTCACCGACATCAAACGGCACCGGGGCAAATTCCCCCATGCGACCAGGTTTGTCGGCGTAGAAACGCAGGCGGTAACCGTGTGGTGTTCGAACGACTATCTCGGCATGGGGCAGCACCCCGCCGTGATAGAGGCGATGCACGCCACGCTTGACGAATGCGGCGCGGGCGCAGGGGGCACGCGCAACATTTCGGGCACCAATCACTATCATGTCGAACTCGAAGCGGAACTCGCTGATCTGCATGGTAAGGAAGCGGCGCTGCTGTTCACGTCGGGCTATGTTTCCAACTGGGCGGGTCTGGGCACGCTGGCGGGCAAGATCCCCGGCTGCGTCGTGTTTTCCGATGCGCTGAACCATGCCAGCATGATCGAAGGCATTCGCCACAGCCGCGCGCCTTACAAGATCTGGAAACACAACGATCCTGCCGATCTTGACCGGATGCTGTCCGAATTCGGGCCGGAAGTTCCCAAACTCGTCGCTTTTGAAAGCGTCTATTCGATGGACGGCGACATCGCTCCGATCGCGGAAATTCTCGACGTCTGCGAAAAGCACGGCGCAATGAGCTATATCGACGAAGTCCACGCGGTTGGCCTGTATGGTCCGCGCGGCGGCGGGGTCGCCGAACGCGAAGGTCTGATGGACCGGATCACCGTGATCGAAGGCACGCTGGGCAAGGCGTTCGGCGTAATGGGCGGCTATATCGCAGCCAGCGCCAATCTGGTTGATTTCGTGCGCAGCTTTGCCAGCGGCTTTATCTTTTCAACCGCGCTGCCGCCCGCTGTGGCCGCCGGTGCCGCCGCCAGCATACGCCATTTGAAAACCAGCAGTGCGGAACGCGAATTGCAACAGGATCGGGTCGCACAGGTGCGCCGCAAACTGGACATCATGGGCATCCCGCACCTCCACAATCCCAGCCATATCATCCCGGTGATGGTGGGCGATGCGCATAAATGCAAACGCATCAGCGACTGGTTGATGGACAATCACGGCATCTATGTGCAGCCGATCAATTACCCCACCGTTCCGGTCGGGACAGAGCGGCTGCGGCTGACACCTTCGCCCGTGCATGATGACGGGGACATTGACCGGCTGATCAACGCGCTTTCCGAAATCTGGTCGCAATGCGAATTGGCACGGATGGCCAGCGCCGCCTGAAGGTCTGCGCCAAAGCGCACAGCAGCGATCAGTCGAACATCCTGCGCTCGTCGGCTTCGGCGAATATTGCGGAAAATTGCGGTGCGCCAAGGCCGGGATGACTGGCTGCCCTGGCAGCGTCGAGATTGTCGGTCTTGCCCTCGCCCTCAACCACGATCAGGCCGACCATTCCGGCGGCGTAATGCGGCACACATTGAAAGCCGTACAGGCCCGCTGCCGGCAGGACATAGGACACCTCGGCGTTGATCGCGCCTTCCCACCCGCTCACGCCATCGGGCAGCATGGCTCCAATCGAAGAGGATTGATGGCTGACCTCGGTCGGAACGAAGCGGATTGTGTCGCCAATTTCGGCGCGGACCAGGCGCGGTTTAAAGACATGCTGGCGGCTGAGATCATCGGGATCGACCGTATACATGCGGATCTCGATGACTTTTCCAGTAGGCGTCGTTTCAGCGCCACCTGGCCGGGATGCGGTGTCTGACCTAGCGGTCGCCAGCGCATCGGATGACGCTTGCTCTGGCGAGGGCGCAGGCCGGTCGCAGGCGGACAGCGTCAGCAACATCAGCGCCATCGACCACGGCCTGCGCAACATGGGATGCATCACGGCCAACTTTACCGCCGCCCCTCTGTCACCCAAAACAGATTACCCCGCAGGCCGAAAAGGATTTCGGGCCTGCGGGGCAACATCATTTCGCAAAATACCAGAACCTTAAGCGCCGTTGGTTTGCAGATAAGCAATCAGGTCAGCGCGGTCCTGTGAATCTTTAAGACCCGGAAAGGCCATCCGTGTGCCGGGGACATAATCGCGCGGCGATTCGAGATATTCGAACAAGACTTCGGGCGTCCAGGTGATGCCGCTGTTTTTGTTCGCATCGGAATAGTTGAACCCTTCGATGGTTCCGGCTGCGCGGCCGACAACGCCGTAAAGCGAGGGGCCAACGCCGTTCTTGCCTTCTTCGATCAGGTGGCAGGTCTTGCACTGCACGAACACGGTCTTACCCGCTTCGGCATCGCCGGTCAGGTCCGCAAAGGCCAGTTCGACCTCGGGTTCAGCCGGTGCTTCGACGACAGGCTCTGCTTCGGCTGCGGGTGCCGGTGCATCCTGCGAAGCGGGGCTTTCGCCGCAAGCGGAGACCGCAACGAGGCTGGCCAGCGCGACAGTGCTCAAAACAATCTTACGCATAATGATCAAATTCCCTCTGCTCTATTCAGACCTCTTCCGCGCCACCAAGACCATCTATCCAATTCGATTAAAACAATAATTTCAATCTCGAACGGGATCATGCCGTGTCAATGACGAGCGATCTTGATGCTTAAACGCTCAAGACTTCGTTGGGTTTCCGGGCAATTTCATACCCCTTGCATTCCATTCGAAGCGCTGCTTGCGGTGATGGTGGCCTGCAATCAAACAAGCCTGACCTTCCGACCTTGCGCCGCGAATGGATTGCCTATCGCACACCGGACGTTAAAGAGACAATCATGAAAATCATCTCCTGGCATTCAAAGCTCGTCCTCGCCCTGCTCATCTTTCTGCCGATCTATTTTATGATCGCCGCGCTGGGCACGAAAGTCGGGCTGTGGGGCTGGATGACCGGGCTGGTTGGCATGACTTTCACCGCCGGTCCGCCGTTGCTCGGGATCGTCGGAGTGGTCGCGCTGATTTCCATGATTGTCGGCATTGTTAAGAAGCCGCGCCAGAAATTCACCATTGCGATTGGCGCAATCGGCGTATTTGTGGCGGCGGGGATGTTCGCTGGCTTTGCCTCGGTCGGGGGCAAGGCTGGGGCCAACCCGATCCATGACGTCGCCACCGACACTGCCGATCCGCCCACCTTTTCCGCCGCGACAATGCAGGCCCGCACGCAGGGCGGTGCCAACCCGCTCAGCGACTATCAGACCCCGCTGGGCGAGATTGAGCTGTTCGCAGGCACCGCGCCCGAACTGGCGATCAAAAGCCATGCGCAGATAATCAACGACACCTACTCCGCGTTGTCTCCGTTGCCGCTGGGCGGGGCGAGCAAGGCCGATGCGGTCGCTGCGGTCGCCGCTGCAATGGGCGAAATGGGGATGAGCGACATTCGTCCAGACGTCGCGGCGGGCCGGGTCGAAGGCGTGGCGGAATCGTTCTGGTATGGTTTCAAGGACGACGCAGTGGCGCGCGTGGGCGAGGCTGAGATCGACTTCCGCTCGGTCAGCCGCGTCGGGCGCAGCGACCTTGGCGCAAATGCCGCGCGCATCACCGAATTGCGCGAGCGTGTCGCGGCGCAAATCGGTCAACGTTGATCCGCGTTTAGCGAAACTGAGACGCCGCCATCGCGCTGCGCTGAACCACGGTCGCCGCGCAGAGCGCCGCATAGGCATAGGCAATCGCCGCGAACCATGCCGGAAACAGGCACATGGCGATGAACACCGCGATGGTTTCGGTCCCTTCGGCAAGACCGGTGGAGTAGAAAAAGCTCTTCCTGCCATGCGCCGCATTCTCCGCCCCGCGCTTGGCAGCGATCACGGCGAAGGCGAGGAAACTCACACCGGTCAGCACAAAGCTGGCGACCATCACCAACGCGGGCAGTGTGTTTTCTGCGGCCAAGACCCCAAAGCCGAGCGGGATCGAAACATAGAACGCGAAATCGGCGACGATGTCGAAATATCCGCCGAGATCGGTCGGCGCGCTCGCCCGGGCCACGGCACCGTCGAGCCCGTCGATCAGCCGGTTGGCGATGATGAGAGTCAGCCCCAGCCAGACCGCGCCAAACCCGATCGCCGCCGCCCCGCCCAAACCCAGCGCCAGCCCCGCAAATGTCAGCATATTCGCGCTCACCCCCAGGCCCGCCAATGCGTGCCCCGCACGGTTGAGCGTCGGATCGATCAGCGGGCGGAGCTTGGCGTCGAGCATGGCTGCGGTTCCTTGCCGTTCAGGCTCCGAAAGTAACGAGCCCAATCCATGCGCCGGTCATGGCGCTGGCGATATTGCCCGCGATCCAGCTCTTGATCCCCAGCCCCGCGGCCTCGGCCCGGCGTTCGGGGCAGAGCGTCCCAATGGTTGAAACCAGCAGGCCGACGCTGGCCAGATTGGCGACCCCGCACAGCGCATAGGTGACGATCAACAGGCTGCGCGCGCCAAATGTATCCGCCGGCAGCGCCGCGAGTTCAAGATAGGCGACATATTCGTTAAGGATCGCCTTTGTCCCCATCAATCCGCCCGCCGCCTGCGCCTCTGCCCATGGCACTCCAATCAGCCACATGAACGGGGCAAACAGCCAGCCGAACAGGCGCTTAAGGGTCAGCGGTTCGTCTCCGACCAGCGGCAACAGCGAGAGCGCCTGATCGGTGAGCGACACCAGCGCGAATATCACAATGATGACCGCGATCACCGCGAGGAACAATTGCATCCCGTCCATCGTGCCCTTGACGATGGCATCGATGCTGGATTCGTATTTGAGGCCGGGTTCATCCTCAGTGGTTTCGGTGGCCGCATCCCCGGCGCTGCCCGGCACCATCAACCGCGCGATCAGCAGCGCCGCCGGAAGCGATATCAGCGAGGCTGAAATCATATGCCCCACCGCATCGGGCACCGTGTCGCGCAATGTGGTTGCATAGAGGATCAGAATCGCTCCGCTGATCGTCGCCATGGCGAGCACCATGACCTGAAACAATTCGGCGCGGCTCATTCGGGAGAAATAGGCGCGCACCACCAACGGGCTTTCGACCACGCCGAGGAACATATTGGCCCCGCCCGACAGCCCCACAACCCCGCTCACGCCAAGCGTCCGGCGCAGCAGGAACGACAGCGCCCCCACCAGCCAGCGCAGCACGCCCCAATGCCACAGCAGCGCCGCCAATGCGGAGAAAACAATCACCAACGGCAAGATCTGAAACGCGATGATAAGCGGCGGCGACGCGCCCTCTTTCAGCTCGAACGGCAACGGCGCACCGCCAAGATAGCCGAACATGTATGCCGATCCGTCGAGCGTCGCGCGCTCAATCGCGAATACGCCGGCATTGGCCAGCACCATGATGTCCCACACCACTGGCACCCGCACGATCAGCAGCGCCAACACGCCCTGCAGCAGCAGCGCGCCCATGATCCACCGCACACCCGGTCGGCCAGCGCGATCCTCGCTCAGACCCCAGGCCAGCCCGAGCAGCACGGCGATCCCGATGATTCCGCGCAATTGATCGAACAGTTCCAAATTTGCGCCCCTGATATTCCCTTGCTCAGCGCTTCTTGCCGAAAAGGCTGTCGAGCGCCAACGTATCATGGCTGCGCAGCGCGATCAGCGCGAGCGCGGCGCCCGCCACCGTAATCGAAGGGAAGAACAGGATATTCGCATCATCGGGATTGGCAAACAGATATTGCCCGAACGGGTCGAGGAAATGCCGCCAGATCGGGAACGCCCCGCCCACCAGGATCAGCGCCGATCCGATCAGTGTGTATTTGCGGAACAGGCCCAGAACCACCAACAGGCCCAGCGCAATCTCAGCATAGCCATAGGCAAGTTGCAGCGTCGCCTGCGAGCCGACGCCGCCGTAATATTTGTCGGCCAGCCCTTCGCCCATGCCGCCAGCGACCCGCACGAGCCCCCATACGACCAGCAGCGCGCCGGTGCCGATACGCATAATAAGAAGCGAGATTTTGGTGAGCATGAGGAGTTCCTTTCTAGCGCGCTAGCCGCGCATCCAATTGTGGTATTTTTCGACCCATTTCAGCAGGCCCTCGGGCTTGTTCGCGCGTTTCCAGTTCCCGGCGGCAAACTTGTTCGCCTCGGCCATGGTCGGATAGGAATGGATCGTACCAAGGATCTTGTTGAGCCCGATGCCGTGCTTCATCGCCAACACATATTCGGCCAGCAATTCGCCCGCATGGCTGCCGACGATGGTCGCGCCAAGGATCGTGTCCTTGCCCGGCGGGGTCAGCACTTTGACGAAGCCGCGCGTTTCGCTTTCGGCAATTGCCCGGTCGAGATCGTCCAGTTCATAGCGTGTAACCTCGACCACAATGCCCTGCTCGTGCGCTTCGGTTTCGTTGATGCCGACGCGGGCAAATTCGGGGTCCATGAAAGTTACCGCCGGGATCACCCGGTAATCGGCCTTGAATTTGCGGAATTGCCCGAACAATGCGTTGACGCTGGCATACCATGCCTGATGGCTGGCGGTGTGGGTGAATTGATACGGCCCCACAACATCCCCAGCGGCAAAGATGTTCGGAAATTTGGTGGCAAGAAATTCATCGGTGTTGACTGTCTTGCCGGTGTCAACGCCCAATTCCTCCAGCCCAAAGCCGGTCAGCCGCGCCTTGCGCCCGACAGCAACGATCAGCGTATCAAAGACAATGCTCACGCCGCCGGAATCCGCTTCGGTGAACAAAGTGCCATCTGCGATCCGCACAGCCTTGTGCCCGGTCAGAATCTCGACACCGGACTCCGACAGCACCGCACGGGCCAACTCGGATACATCCGCATCCTCGCGCCCCAGCACCTGATCAGCCATTTCCACCTGCGTCACTTGCGATCCAAGCCGGGCAAGCGCCTGACTGATCTCGCAACCAATCGGACCGCCGCCCAGCACCGCCACGCGCGCAGGGGCCGCGTCCATCCGGGCAAAGGCGTCCCACATGGTTTCGCTGGTGAGATAGCCCGAAGTCTCTAATCCCTCGATAGGGGGCACCACGGGCTCTGCACCGCTGGCGATCACAATGCTGCGAGTGGTGAGCCGCTGCAACGCGCCGTCGCTGCGGGCAATTTCGACGGTCCACGGGTCGATAATCGTGGCATAGCCCTTTACAACATCGACGCCGAGCCCTTCGTAGCGCTCAACACTGTCATGCGGTTCAATCGTTTTAATAACGTCCAATACGCGCGCGATGGTCTGGCGAAAGGGGATCTGCGGTTCCACCGGTGTGATCCCGTATCGATCCGCATGGCGCATGGTCGCGGCGACCTTGGCGCTTTTGATCAGCGCCTTGGACGGCACACAGCCGGTGTTGAGGCAATCGCCGCCCATTTCGCGTGCTTCGATCAGTGTCACCTTGGCCTTTACCTGCGCTGCGATATAGGCTGAGACGAGCCCCGCCGATCCTGCACCGATGACGATCAGGTTGCGGTCATAGCTCTTGGGCCGAGTAAACCCGGCATAGACCTTGCGCCGCCGGATGATGCCGATGATCCCCTTGGCCATCCACGGGACAATGGCGAGAAAAACGAAGGAGCCGATCAGAGCTGGCGAAAGCAGTCCAGACGTATCCTCAATCTGGGCAAGCTGCGTGCCCGCATTCACATAGGCAATCGTGCCGAGCAACATGCCAACTTGGCTCACCCAGATAAAGGTCCAGGTCTTGATCCGGGTTAGCCCCATGACGAGGTTGACCACAAAGAAGGGGAAAAGCGGGATCATTCGGATTGTGAAGAGGTAAAACGGCCCGTCGCGCTCAAGTCCCTGATTAATGGCTTTCAGCCGCTCGCCGAAACGGGCCTCGACAAAATCGCGCAGGACATAGCGCGAGGAAAGAAAAGCGAGCGTGGCGCCGAGCGTCGAGGCGAAAGAAACAAGGATTGTGCCTGTCACCAGCCCGAACAATGCGCCCGCCGCCAGCGTCATGATCCCCGCGCCCGGTAGCGAGGCCGCCGTCACCGCGACATAGAGAAGGAAAAACCCCGCCAGCACCGCCACCGGATTGCGTTCATAAAACGCTCCTACATCCCCGGCGACCTGTTTGACCCCGTCAAGCGTCAGATACGATCCCAGATCAAAGATAAAATAGGCGGCAATCAGCGCGGCCAATCCGGCGACGATGGCGAGTTTCTTCATGATTGCCCCTTGTTATGTGGATTATTTCGTTACTTGCGCCGGCTTGGTTACAATGATCGTTCAGCGCCCGTTTGCCAGCGCGGAATATTTGGAAATCCAGCGCGTGTCGATCCAGTGCTTGAGCCGCCCGACGCAGCGGCCCTGCGCGCTGAACGGGCCATAGCTGGCAATCGCCGCGCCGTCGCCGGTCGATAGCAGATAAAGATTGTTCCAGCGCGGCTGATACGTTTGCTGCGGTGCCTGCCCGTTTAAAGCAGCGCGCAGATTGGCCGCCAGCACCGGTCCGGCAAAAACCGCATGGACGCCCGAATGCGCCAGCGCCCGGTCCTGCCTTGCCGCGACATCCCCCGCCGCAAAGATATGCGGGTGCGAGATCGAGCGCTGATATCGGTCCACCGCGACAAAGCCCTGCGCGTCACTGGCCAGCCCACCCGACGCGGGCCACTCTGGCGCACCGCTGCCCAGCGCTGCGACGATCAGGTCCAGCGGTTCGAGCGAGCGCTCACCAGCGAACAGCGAACCGTCCTCGAACCGCGCTTCACCGGCGATCACCTCGATCCCCTGCCGCGCAAATTCGCGCAGAACATTGGCCCGCACCGCATCAGCAAAGCCTGGCAGCAGACCTTCCGCCCCGGCGACAAGCACCACGCTGCGCTCGGCGGCATCGTCGCGGTTTCGCAGAGCAAAGGCCAACTCGGTCCCGCCCGCTCCGCCGCCCACCACTGCGGTGCAGCCAGCCGGGGGAGCCTGCGCTAATACATCCACAAAGCGATCAATCGGGCGGACATCCATCAACCGAGGGTCCGCGCCCAGCCGCTCAACCGCCACGCCGACCCCGCCCGTGTCGATAGAGGCGAGGTCAAATGCAACGCGGGTGCCATCGTCGGTTTCGATAAATCGCGCAGCGGGATCGATCCCCGCCGCGCGGCCCAGAATCAACTCCGCCCCGGCGCGCTGGGCTAGCCCCGCCAGATCGACCGTACCCTCACCCCGGTCATAGCGCCCGGCGATCCAGCCCGGGACCATGCCCGAATACCTCAGCTGCGACGACGGGGTCAGCAGCACGGCATGATCGCAGGGCAGCCCGTGCCTGATCCAATCGGCCAGCACAGCGACATGCGCATGGCCGCCGCCAATCAAAACCAGTTTTCTTCGCTTGGCTGTCATTCCCACCTGCCATCCCCGATCTGGCCATACCTGTCCAGTTCGTCCGCCGACGACTTACCGTTACGGAACCGGCAACCCGCCTGTGCGTTGCGGGGTGAATGAGCAGGTCAGGACACCGGCGCGCAAGAAACCCACCCCGCCCTTGGTGGCGCTTATCGGACGATGAAATATCATGGCCCAGCACGGCCCCAGTCACGGCAGCCGGATTTCACTGGTAAAATTCTTCCGGCAGTTTCTCGACATACTGAAACCTGAAGCGAGCTTTTACTGGCTTGCGCTTGTCTATGGCATGGGCATCAGCCTGCTGTCGCTGGCCACGCCGATTTCGGTGCAGATGTTGGTCAATACGGTGGCCAACACCGCGCTGACCGCGCCGCTGGTGATGTTGTCGCTGTCGCTGTTTGGCTTGTTGCTGATTTTCGGGCTGCTCTATGCGCTGCGCATCCATTTGATGGAGCTTTTCGCCCGCCGGTTTTACGCCCGCATGGTGGCCGAGATTTCGCTGATTTCGGTCTATGCTCAGGATCCGTTCTTTGGCGACAACAAATCGAGCGCGCTGTTCAACCGCTATTTCGATGTGATCAACGTGCAGAAATCGCTGCCAGTGCTGTTTATCGGCGGATTCAGCGTCGTCTTGCAGGTCGCGGTCGGGTTTGTTCTGGTGTCGCTGTATCATCCGCTGTTTCTGGTTTTTACGCTGGTGATGTCGGCGCTGATCTGGGTGATATGGCTGGTGTGGGGCGCGCGCGCTTTGCGCACCGGGATTGATCTGTCCCATGCCAAGCACAACACCGCAAACTGGCTGGAAACCATCGGCGGGTCGAACGGATTTTTCAAATCGCAGAAGCGGGTGGATTATGCGCTGGACCGGAGCGACGCCTACACGCATCAATATCTTAATGCGCGAAAGCGGCATTTCCGTCAGCATTTTGCGCAGACGCTGGCGTTTCTGGTGCTCTACGCCAGCGCCAGCGCGGCCCTGCTTGGGATGGGCGGCTGGTTGGTCATCCAAGGGCAATTGACGCTGGGTCAGCTGGTCGCGGCGGAGCTGGTGCTGTCGGTTGCGTTTTTCGGGGTTGCGCAGCTCGGCACCTATCTCACCTATTTCTACGATCTCTGCGCCGCAGTGGAGGAAATTTCTCTGTTCTATGATGTCGAACAAGAGGAGCCGCGCGGAGTTGGTGCGAACATCGGCGATGACCACGCGCTGGTGTTCAAGGATGTGGTTGGGTCCGCTCGTCTGGGTAGGGCCAAATTCGATCTGGAAATCCCCAGCGGCGCAATCATCATGGCCGCAGCCAGCGACCACGGGATCCAGCGGTTGTTCACCAATCTGCTAAAGGCGCACGAACCTCCGCAATCCGGCTGGATCACGCTGGGCGGGAGCGATTACCGCGACATCGAAGCCTATGAATTGCGCAAGGATGTGCATGTCCTTGAACGCGCGACATTCGTGGGCATGACTTTGCGCGAATATCTCAGCCTGTCGTGCCGCGACACTGCGAGCAAGCGGATGGTCGGAGCGCTCGAAACCGTGGGGCTGGCCGATACGATCTCCAATCTGGAGAAAGGGCTGGACACACCAATCGCCCATACCGGTTGGCCGCTGTCTGCGGTTGAATTGCAGCAATTGAAGCTCGCCAATGCCCTGCTTGAACAGCCCCGGATTCTGGTGCTCAGTCGGCTGTTCGATCTGCTCGACGAAGCGGATCTTGCTCGTTCGATCACCAGACTGCGTGAACAAAGCTATTCCACCGTGATCTATTTCTCAGGGCGGCGGTCGGACCTTGGGTTTGACCGGTTTCTGTATCTTGAGGCCGAACGTCAGCGATATTTCAGCAGTTTTGATGAATTTTGCACCGCAGCCAGCGGCAAAGCCGACATGGTAGGAGGATAATCATGGCCCGGCTTGAACAGGACATGGCCCACTTCACCGCGCTGCGCGATGTGAAGACGCCGGAAATCTTTCGCACCGTGTTTGTGATGGTGCTGCTGGCGATCCTTGGCAGCATCGCCTTTCTGGTCTTCGTGCCGTGGGTCCAGACGATTGGCGGGCGCGGCGTGGTGACGACGCTCAACCCCAATGAACGCCAACAGGAAATCAACGCGTTGGTATCGGGCCGGATCGTGGAATGGTTCGTGCGCGACGGCAGCCGGGTAGAAAAGGGCGATCCGATTGCCCGTATCGCAGACATCGATCCCTTGCTGGTGCAGCGCCTCGAAGCGGAACAGGCGCAGCTTGAAATACAGATTCAGTCCGCTCGCAGCGCGCAGGCCACCGCCGAAATTGACCTGCAACGCATGGCGGAATTGTTTGCCGCCGGATTGTCGGCTCGCCGCGATTACGAACAGGCGCAGATCCGGGTCGAGGAAATGCGCGGGCGCGTCGCTGCGGCAGAGGCCAATCTGGTGCGCGCCCAAACCAATCTTGCGCGCCAGTCCGAACAATTGGTCACTGCGCCGCGCGATGGCTTTATCCAGTCCATCAATGCCGGCGACACGGCGACCTATGTCAACGCCGGTCAGGTGCTGGCGACCTTCGTTCCCGAAGTGCACGGGCGCGTGATCGAGGTTTTCGTCGATGGCCGCGATGTTGCGCTGGTCGAAGCGGGCGAAAAGGCGCGGATTGAATTTGAAGGCTGGCCCGCCGTGCAGTTCAGCGGCTGGCCATCGGTGGCAATCGGCACCTTTCCCGCTGTGGTCACGACTGTCGATCAGGTGGCGCAGCCCGATGGAAGGTTCCGCGTGCTGATCGCCGAAGACCCGGACGCGGACCAACCCTGGCCCGAAGACCGCTATTCGCGCTTTGGCACCGTGGTGCGATCTTGGATCCTGTTGGAAACGGTGCCGGTCGGCTATGAAATCTGGCGGCAGCTCAACAATTTCCCGCCGGAACTGCCCGCCGCCGCCGGCGCTGCAGAGCAAGGCACCTGACATGCGCGTTCGGGCAGCCTTCTTTGGCGCGCTGATGCTGGCGGCGTATCCTGCCTGCGCGCAGAATATCGAAGCCCATTCCGACCCGCTCGAACAGGCCATTGCCGAGGGTCCCTTATTGCCGGAAGAAGTGCTGCGCAGCTCGGCGCTGACCTTTCCCGCGATCCTCGAAAGCTTCGAACGCGAAGCCGCCGCGCGCAGCGATCAATTGACCGCCGACGGCGCCTTTGATCTGATGCTGAAGGGCGAGGCTTATGACCGGGTAACCGGCACGTTTTCGGGCGGATTTGCCGAGATCGGCGCGCGCCAGCCGCTCGCACCGATGGGAGCGG
The DNA here is from genome assembly GCF_047872805.1 of Qipengyuania sp. ASV99. NCBI lineage: Bacteria > Pseudomonadati > Pseudomonadota > Alphaproteobacteria > Sphingomonadales > Erythrobacteraceae > Qipengyuania > Qipengyuania sp. ASV99. The sequence goes on from NZ_JBLQUK010000005.1 coordinate 112,886, forward strand.
AAATCTATGGCTCCTATCGCCTGTCCGACGGCCGCTTTCCGATTTACGAGAATTTCTACAACACCAATCAAGCGGGCGAATTCAAGGTCGGCGGACTGCTTTCGCTGCTGCGCGACCGGCGGACCGATCAGCGCCGCTTTGCTGTTGAGGACACGCAACTTGCCGCGGGACAAGCGGGGCTCGACGTGCTGCTGGTGCAGCTCAATGTGCAGCACGAGGCGTTGAAATCCTATTGGCGCTGGGTCGCAGCGGGCAGGGAAATCCGGGTTTACGAAGAATTGCTCGAAATCGCCGAGGCGCGCGCGATTGGTCTGGCGCGGCAAGTGGACGCCGGAGCGGCACCGCGCATCTCGCTCACCGAAAACGAACAGAATGTCATTCGCCGCCGCACCTTGCTGGCCGAGGCGCAGCGGAATTTCACCGTGGCGGCCACTTCGCTGAGTTATTATCTGCGCGATGCGCGAGGGCAGATGATCGTGCCCACGCGCCTGCAATTGCCCGATCTGGACCAGCTTGCCGCGCTGCCGGATATGCCAAGCCTGCTGGCGACGCCGCGCAGCGATATCGTGCAGAACCGCCCAGAGCTGCAGAATTTTCGGCTGGCGATCCAGCGCGCCGAAAACAAGGTAGCCTTGCGTCAGAATGATCTTCAGCCGCAGCTTGATCTCAAGGTCGAACTGAGCCGCGATTTCGGCGCTGTGGGCGACGGAGGATCGACCTTCGATTCCACCGACACGGTTGTTGGCGTCACCTTCACCGTGCCCCTGCAACGCCGGGCCGCAATCGGCCAGTTGAGCCGCGCCGAGGCGGAGCTGCGTGAGCTTGAACTGCGCGAACGCCGGATTGCCGATCAAATCGAAATTGAGCTCGACAATATCCTCACCAACCTTTCGGCTGCGCTGCGTCTTGCCGGCTTGGCCGGGGACGAAGCCGAACAGGCCGCCGCGATGGTCACCGCCGAACGGCGCAGGTTTGCTCTGGGCGCAGGCGATTTCTTCCTCGTCAATCTGCGCGAGGAAAGCGCCGCCGATGCGCAAATCCGCCGCATTCGCGCCGATCTGAACGGCCGACTGGCCGCCGCCAGCTACAACGCCGCCACGATGAACCTCGAAGAATTAGGCCTGGACTAACGGCTTGCCGCTCAGGTTTGCTGACGACCTTCGATCAACCGATCGACCAGCGACGGATCGGCCAGCGTTGAGGTATCGCCAAGCGTGCCGAAATCGTTCTCCGCCACCTTGCGCAGGATCCGGCGCATGATCTTGCCGCTGCGGGTTTTGGGCAGGCCATCGGTAAATTGAATGTGATCGGGCGTCGCAATCGGCCCGATTTCGCCGCGCACATGGCTGCGCAATTCGGTGAAGAGTTCCTCTGATCCTTCTACCCCGGCGTTAAGCGTGACGTAGCAGTAGATGCCCTGCCCCTTGATGTCGTGGGGATAACCGACCACCGCCGCCTCTGCCACCAGTGGATGCAGCACCAGCGCGCTTTCAACCTCGGCGGTGCCCATCCGGTGGCCTGAGACATTGATGACATCATCGACCCGGCCGGTGATCCAGTAATAGCCATCTTCGTCGCGGCGGCAGCCATCGCCGGTGAAATACTTGCCGCGATAGGCGGTGAAATAGGTCTGCTCAAACCTTTCATGGTCGCCGTAAACACTGCGCGCCTGTCCCGGCCAGCTGGCGGTGATGCAGAGATTTCCCGCCGCCGCTCCGTCCAGCACTCCGCCATCATTATCCACCAATTGCGGCTGAATGCCAAAGAACGGCAGACCCGCGCTGCCCGGTTTCATATCATGCGCGCCGGGCAGCGTGGTGATCATCACTCCGCCGGTTTCGGTCTGCCACCAGGTGTCGATCACCGGGCAGCGCCGCTCCCCCACGACTTCGAAATACCAGCGCCATGCTTCGGGATTGATCGGCTCTCCCACCGAACCCAGCAACCGCAGCGAAGACCGGTCGCGGCTGGTCACGAACCCATCGCCTTCGCGCATCAGCGCGCGGATCGCGGTCGGCGCGGTGTAAAGAATATTGACCTTGTGCTTGTCGACCACATCCCAGAACCGCCCGAAATCGGGATAATTCGGCACCCCTTCGAAAACCACGCTGGTCGCGCCATTCATCAATGGGCCGTAAACGATATAGCTGTGTCCGGTGACCCAGCCGATGTCGGCGGTGCACCAGTGAACCTCGCCCGGCTGATAGTCGAACATGTAGCGGAACGTGGTCGCCGTCCACACCCCGTATCCGCCGGTGGTGTGCAGCACGCCCTTAGGTTTTCCGGTCGAACCTGAAGTGTAGAGGATGAACAGCGGGTCTTCGGCGGCCATTTCCTCACAGGCGCATTCGGCATCCGATTGCACTTCGTGAAACCAGTGATCGCGGCCCGCGACCATTGGCACGTCAAGCCCGGTGTGCCGCACCACCAGCACGCCATCAACCGCCACCCCGTCCCGCGCCAGCGCCGCATCGACATTGGCTTTCAAAGGCACGCTTTTGGACCCGCGTAGCCCTTCGTCGGCGGTGATGACAAACCGGCTCGCGCAATCGGAGATGCGCCCTGCCAGCGCCTCGGGAGAGAAACCGCCGAACACCACCGAATGAATCGCCCCGATCCGCGCGCAGGCCAGAATTGCGGTCACGCCTTCGACGATATTGGGCATGTAGATCGTCACGCGATCGCCCCGGCGCGCACCAATGGCTTTCAGCGCATTCGCCATCTGAGTCACCTCGCCGTGCAATTGGCGATAGGTCAGCGTGCGCCCCGGCGCGGCGGGATCGTCAGGCTCGAATATGATCGCAGGTTCATCGCCGCGCTGTGCCAGGTGGCGGTCGACCGCATTGTGGCACAGGTTGAGCGTGCCATCCTCGAACCATTTGATGCTAACCGGGTCAAACGACCATTCGCCGCCCTTGGTCGGCGCGGCGAACCAGTCAAGCCGACGCGCCTGTTCCAGCCAGAAACCATCGGGATCGGCGATAGAGCGTGCATAATCCTGCGCATAATCTTCGCCGCTGCAAAGCGTTGCACGCGCGGTTTCGGGGCGGCGGACAAATTCACTCACAATTCTTCTCCCTCTTCGCCCGCTTTAAGGCCATGCCCGCCCGCCTGTCCATGTTGATCCAGCGCCTCCACGGTGTCGATATCGATCAGCCATTCGGGGGAACAGTCAAGCGCGCGGGCGGAGCCAAGCCAGCGCCGTGCGCCTTCATCACCGGCGGCGCGCGCCAGTCGCGGGAAATGCGCGCTGCCAAAAATTGCGGGGGGTTGGAGGGCCGCTGCATCGCGCGACGCGATGATCGCCTCACACGAATCGAGGCCATCGGCGAGCGCCGCATAATGCTCCGCTGGCACCAACGGCATATCGGCCAACGCGACAAGCAGCCCGTCGCAGCCTTCACGCATCGCCCGCTGTGCCGCCAGCGCAACAGATGTGCCCATGCCTTCGCTGGCGCGGCTGTTGTGGAGCACGTCAAAGCCCGCTGCGATCCAAATGGTCGCGCAATCGTGGCTGGGATCGGAGGCCACGACCCATTTTCTGGCGAAGCGCCCGTGAGGCATTGCATCAATCACATGCGCGCCCAGGGGCCTCCCTCTGAAATCGGAGGTCAATTTATCCGCCGCGCCAAATCGCCGCGAGGACCCGGCAGCAAGCACGGCTACTCCTAGGCGCCAATTTTCAGCCAAGCCGCGCCTCGAAATCGCATTGGTGATAGGCGCGGATCACCTCTGCCAGAGTCGACAGCGCCAGCGTCTGCGGATCGCGCGAGGAATGGAACAGGCCAATCGGCGCGCGGATCGCGGCGATCTGCGCGTCGCTTACGCCCTTTGCGCTCAGGGCTTCGCAGCGCCGCGCATGGGCCGTCCTGCCGCCCATCGCCCCAAGATAGAAATGCGGCAGCGACAGCGCCCGCGCCATCAAATCAATTTCCCACTCATGGTCGTGAAACACAAAGGCAATGCCGGTCCAAGGATCGCTTTGCAGCAGGTCTGTATGCGTGGTGCGCGCCAGCCGGAGCGCCGGAATGCCGCGCATGGTCAGGCGGTCTGCAAGGGCCGCATCGGGAGTCAGCGCCGCGACCGAACAGCCCATGGTCTGGGCCAGATCGGCCAGCGCCTCCACCCCCGCACCGTGCCCTGCAATCACCAGCCGAGGCTCTGGCCAATGGCCGAAATGGCCACTCTGCGCATCGGGATCGAAGCGGGCCTTGCGCCAGTCAGGCAGGAAATGCGCAGACCCATTCTCAATGCCGATCGAGAATGGCTGACGGCGGGCGATGGCTGCCAGACACTGCCGCGGCAGCGTTGCTGTGCCCAGCGGGCTAAATTGCAGATCAAGCCCGCCGCCGCAGGGCAGTTTTATGTCGAGATAGGGGGAACCAGCGCCAAACCGCACCAGCCGGGGCGATCTTTGGCGGAGCGCCTCCAAAGCCTCGGCAACGACGGCATTTTCGATGCAGCCGCCCGACAGCGAACCGGCAAAGCTGCCATCCTCGGCCACCCCCATGATTGTGCCGGGACCGCGCATGGAGGAGCCCTCCACCGCGCAAACCGTCACCAGCACGCAGCCAGTCCCGCGCGATTGGCGTTCATCGAGGAAACCGCAGACCTTGCGCAAATCCACAATGGCCGCCGTGCGCTGCTTTATTCGCCAGCCGCGGGCGATGCTGAGGGTGCAGCACTGGCGAGATAGGCAATGATTGCGGCGCGGGTTTCGGCATCGGGCACTGCGCCTGCGACCATATCGGTGCCGGGCAGATAGCCCGCTGGATCGGCAATATACCCATCCAACGACGCCTGATCCCAGACGATTTCGGATGCGGCGAGCGCGTCCGAATAGGGATAATCTTCGAGGGTGCCTGCTGCCCGTCCAATCACTCCGTACAGATTGGGGCCCGCCGATGACGGCGCGCCAGCCTCTATCACGTGGCAGCCGCTGCACATCTGGAACGCATCTTCACCGACTGCCGCAATCCCGGCGGCAGCACCAACCGCTGCGCCCGCAGCCGCAGCAGGCTCTCCGGGCGAACGCACCACGATCTGTTCGACCACGTCGGCTTGCGGCGAAGAACCGCAGGCGGTCATCAAAACGGTGAGCAGACCGGCCGCGAGAATGGCCCGATTGCGCATAGCTGTGTTCCTCTCACTCGATTCAGGCAAACTGCTTGGCAATCGGCAATTCGCGCAGCCGTTTTCCGGTGGCGGCAAAGATTGCATTGGTCAGCGCGGGGGCCGCAGGCGGCAGTCCCGGCTCGCCCGCCCCGCCCACCGGCACATCGCCGCTGTTGATGATCGCCACCGTAATATTGGGCGTTTCATCGATACGCAACATCTTGTAATCGTGGAAATTGCTCTGAACGATGGCCCCGTCCTTCAATTCCAGTTCGCCATACATGGCGGCGGTCAGGCCGAACACGATGCCCCCTTCGATCTGGTTGCGGAAGCCATCGGGGTTCATCACATAGCCCGCATCGCAGACCGCCCAGCAATTGGTCATCCGTGGTTTGCCAGAACTCATGTCCACTTCGATCACCTCGCCCACAATCGAGCCGAAACTTTCGACAATCGCCACACCCTTTGCGGTGCCCTCCGCGCGCGGTTCGCGCCAGCCGCTAATTTCGGCGAGTTGTTCCAGCACGGCGCGGTGACGCGGTGCATTTTTCAACATGGCGATCCGGTAATCGAGCGGGTCGGCCCCGGCGGCATGGGCGGCTTCGTCGATAAAGCTTTCGATGAAGAAACCCTGCTGCGAATGATCGACCGACCGCCACGCCTGAAACGGCAGATGCAGTTCCGCCTCGGCCACCCGCACCGACAGATTGGCGATGTCATACATCGCCGGGACGCAGGCTTCGGCGGGGTCATGGCGCTGCGTGAACACGCTGTCATAGGCGATCAGCGCGCCGCTTTCGTCGAGCCCCGCGCGCATTCGCGACATGTCGGCGCAGCGATACAGCGCCTTCTGCGTGTCTTCCTCGCGGCTCCAGATCATTTTCACCGGATAGCCGGTCGCCTGCGCGATGCGCGCGGCCATGGCGACATATTCGCTGCCCAGCCGCCGGCCGAACGCGCCGCCCAGATAGGGGTGATGAATGGTGATATCATCCGCGCCGATGCCGAGCACATTGGCGACCTCGGTGCGCGCCATCAGCGGCACCTGCGTACTGGTCCAGATATCGCATTTGCCGTCTGCGACATGCGCGGTGCAATTGAGCGGTTCCATCGGCGCATGCGCCAGATAGGGCGCGCGATATTCGGCCTCCAGCACCTTTGCCGCATTGGTCAGCGCGTTCGCCGGATCGCCGCGCGCAGCGGCCTCTTTGCCGCCGGTCGGGCCCGCGTCATCGATGACTTTGGCGAACACTGCAAACTGATCCGCCATGGTCCGCACCGGGCTTTCCGATGCGCTCCAGGTGATATCGATGGTGTTCACCGCTTGCTGAGCCTGCCAATAGCTGTCGGCCACGACCGCAACGAAATTGCCCATATTGAGAATTTGCAAGACCCCCGACATGCCCTCTGCGCGGCTGGCGTCCATGCTGGCGGCGCTGGTTCCCGGCACTGGCGGGCGCACCACGGCGGCATAGGACAGCGCCAACCCTTCGGGCTGCGCATCGATCCCGAACTGCGCGGTGCCATCCACTTTTGCAGGAATATCGGTGCGCGCCTTGCTGCGACCCATCAGCCGGTATTCGGACACCTGTTTTAGCGTCGGCGTCTGATCCATCGGCTGCTCTGCCGCCAGGCTCGCAAATTCAGCATAGGTTGCGGTTTTGCCCTTGCCCGCATGCGACAATGTGCTGTCGCGGGTCACGATCTCGCCCGCAGGCACGCCCCATTCCTGCGCCGCTGCCCCGATCAGCATCTTGCGCGCCGCCGCCCCGGCGATCCGCATCTGGTTTTGCCCGGTCGTGCGGATGGAGGAAGACCCACCGGTTATCATCGCGTCAGCGAAACGCGCGATCTGAGTGAATAGGCCGTTCCACGTCGGTTCGATCCAGTCGGCTGCATTCATGGTGAATGGCGCGACGAACATGCGCGCAGTGTCGGTCACCACATAGCTGCCATCCGCCGGTGCCTGCATCACGCGGACATTGTCCCACGCCGCGTCCAGTTCATCGGCCAGCATCTGCGCCAGCACCGAATGCGCGCCCTGCCCCATTTCGCAATGCGGGACGATGGCGGTGACGATATTGTCGGTGCCGATCTTGACCCAGCTGTTGATCAATTGTTCGCCCGCGCCCGGTGCCACTTTGGACGAAAGCGCAGCGATGGGATTACCGGGACGCACACCGATCCCGATCAGCAGACCGCCGCCTGCCAGTACGCCCGCGCCGATAAAGCCGCGGCGGCTCCATTTGGACAGTGCCGAACGCTCATTCTTGTCAGGGGTCATGTCGTTCATGGTCACGCCTCCTCTTCGCGCGGTTGCACGGTCCCGGCGGCGACCTTTATCGCGCGGCGGATGCGGGTGTAGGTGCCGCAGCGGCAGATATTGCCCGCCATTGCGGCATCAATGTCGGCATCGCTGGGCGCTGGATTGTCGCGCAGCAGCGCCGTCGCGCTCATGATCTGGCCCGATTGGCAATATCCGCATTGCGGCACCTGTTCGCTGATCCAGGCCTGTTGAACCTTTGTCAGCTCACCTTCCGGCCCGGCAATGCCCTCAATCGTGGTCACCTCGCGCCCTTCGGCCTGAGAAATGGCGGTCGAACAGCTGCGCACCGGTTGACCATCAAGATGCACGGTGCAGGCACCGCATTGGGCAATTCCGCAGCCAAATTTTGTTCCGGTCAATCCGATTTTTTCGCGCACGACCCACAGGATCGGCATGGCCGGATCGGCGTCAATCGTCACCGGCTCTCCATTGAGAATAAAGCTCGCCATTCTGGTAGTCCCCGAAAACCTTCTCAGTTGCGAAACGCAATCTATCGCAAAGTCGGCCAAATGGCAAAGCGCGATTGCGGCAGTGGGGATTGGTATTGGCAGTGCAATCCGATTAAACTGAGCGTCATGCAACTCATCACTCTAGACCAATTCATGGCGGTGGACATCCGCGCTGGCACCGTGATCGCAGCCGAGCCATTCCCCGAAGCGCGCAAGCCCGCGATCAAGCTGCGGATCGATTTTGGCGCGGAGATCGGGGTCAGGAAAAGCTCGGCGCAGATCACAGACCATTACACCCCCGACAGTCTTATCGGTCAGAAGGTGATGGCGGTGGTCAATTTCCCCCCGCGCCAGATCGGTCCGTTCATGTCCGAAGTGCTGGTGCTTGGCTTTCCCGATGATGGCGGCGCAATCGTGCTGGCCGCGCCCGGCGGCAAGGTTCCCGATGGCGCGCGGCTGGCCTGATGCGTGGTTAGGCAATGCGCCAAATTGTATGGGAACGCCAAACAGCATCTGCATGAATTACGCCCCTTGCGCCTTGGGCGCTTTGCGAGGATAGAGAGCCCCACAATCATAAAAAATGCAGGTCGCTTTGTTCCTATGGGGGGTAATAATCAATGGCCGTAACCGATCACGTAGATCTCGCAACGTTCATGGCAGGCGTTAGCAAACGCAATCCAGGACAAACCGAATTCATTCAGGCTGTGCAGGAAGTGGCGCAGGACATCTATGAATTCATGGAAGACAAGGTCCAATATCACGAGGCGCAGATTCTGCGCCGCATTGCAGAACCGGACCGGGTCATCTCTTTCCGCGTCTGCTGGGAAGACGACAATCACAATATCCGCGTTCAGCGCGGCTGGCGGGTTCAGTGCAACAACGCCATCGGCCCTTACAAGGGCGGCATCCGTTTCCACCCCAGCGTAACCGAAAGCGTGCTGAAGTTTCTGGCGTTTGAACAGACCTTCAAGAACTCGCTGACCGGCCTGCCCATGGGCGGCGGTAAAGGCGGCGCGAACTTCAATCCCAAAGGCAAAAGCGATGCCGAGGTGATGCGGTTCTGCCAAAGTTTCATGACCGAACTGTATCGCCACATTGGCCCTGATACCGACGTTCCTGCGGGCGACATCGGCGTTGGCGGACGCGAAATCGGCTATATGTTCGGCCAGTACAAGCGTATCGTGAACCGCTGGGAAGGCGTGCTGACCGGCAAAGGCCTCGAATATGGCGGCTCTGCCATGCGGCCCGAAGCGACCGGCTATGGCGCGGTCTATTTCCTGCGCAACATGCTGATGCACAAAGGCATGGATGTCGAAGGACACACTGCTGTAATCTCGGGTTCAGGCAACGTTGCCACCCACGCTGCAGAGAAGATCACGCAGCTCGGCGGCAAGGTTCTGACCCTTTCCGATTCGGGCGGCTATATCCACGATCCCGATGGGCTTACCCAGGAAAAGATCGACTGGATCAAACACCTTAAGAACGTCAAGCGCGGCCGCATCAGCGAATATGCCGACGAGTTCAAGGGTGCGACCTTCCACGAAGGGCGTCCATGGGGCGTCAAGGCCGATCTGGCGCTGCCATGCGCGACGCAAAACGAGCTGAACGCAGACGAAGCCAAGACGCTGGTCGCCAATGGGGTGAAAGCGGTTTCCGAAGGCGCGAATATGCCGACCACCCTCGAAGGCGTTCACGCATTCCAGGATGCCAAGGTCATGTATGCACCGGGCAAAGCGGCGAATGCCGGCGGCGTTGCGGTGTCGGGTCTGGAAATGAGCCAGAACTCAGAACGCGTCAGCTGGAACCACGAACGTCTGGGCGACATGCTGACCGACCTGATGCAAGGCATTCACGGCAAATGCGTGGAGTATGGCGAGAAGGACGGCCATGTCGACTATGTGAAGGGCGCGAATATCGCGGGCTTCAAAAAAGTCGCCGATGCGATGCTGGCGTTCGGCGTGGTCTGAACCACTCAACTTCGGATAGGAAAAGGGGCGTCCATTTGGGCGCCCCTTTTTGTATCTGACGCCGTTCTTGCAGCCGAATTGAAGCAGATTGCAGCAGGATTGAAGCGCTTACCTGACGCCGATCTGTTCAGCCTGGCGGCGCAATTCATCCGCCTCGCCCGGATTGGCGGCAATTGCTGCGGCGAGCGCGGCGCTGGCTTTCGCCGGTTCTCCCAATGTCATGCGGCTGCGCATCAGCATTACCCAACCATCTGGATTCTTTGGATTATCCTCCAATCGCGATTCGAGCTGAGCAACCATGCCTTCGGCCATGCTGCGCTGTTCGCCGGGCGGGATACGGCTGGCCTCTGCCACTTGCTGTGCGGTCGGTCCACGCAGATTGGCCGAAGCAGCTTCACCCGCCGCGCTGCCCGAACCGGGAACCAGCACCGCCGGAGTGCGCGATCCCAGCACAGTGGCAAGTCGCTGTTCTACCTCGATATCATTGATCGCACCGACCTGCTGGATCGTTCGCACCAGGTCATCTTCCCACGGAGCGCCCGGCGGCGTTTCCGACAACAGCTCAAGCCATGACGAAATTGCGCCGTCGTGATCCTTCGCCAGATCCTGCTTTACCGCCATGAAGTATCGCGCGCGCGGATCGCTGGGGTCAAGTTCGAGTGCTTTTTCAAATGCTTCCAGCGCGGCAGCGGGCAGTGGGTCGCGCTCGCTCGCATAAGCGCGCGCTTCGCCAAGTGCCGACCAAAGCACCGCTTCGCTGCCGTCAATGGACACCGCACGTTCATAGGCCTGAGCGGCTTCGGCAAATTCGCCGCGTTCGAAATGCGCAAAGGCCAGCTCGCTCCACGGCCCCGCGTCGCCCTCTGATGCCTCCGCTACGGCGCGCAATTCATCGATTGTTGGCAGCGCACCGTCAGCAGATACGGCTTCGACCTCGCCATCGTTGCCGGTATAGACGTTGTAACCGATCGAACCCGCAGCGAGAACCGCGGCAGCCCCCAGCAAGATCCAGCCTGCCTTGCCAGCGGTGCCCCCCCCCGATTTGCCCTCGGGAGAATCCTCAATCGAATTATTTGTATGTGATGACATGAGATTTTCACTAGCAACCGGCGCAGAAAACGGCAATTGTCTCTGGCATTGGAGGACACTTTCCTTATGGTGGGAATTGTGTGAAATCTATCCAAAGGGGGGGATAGATTGTCGGACTTGTATAAAGTCGCCATTATTGGCTCCGGCCCAGCCGGATTGAGTGCTGCGGGCCGTGCGGCCGCGCTGGGCCTGTCGCATGTGCTGCTCGAAAAGACAGATCATCTGTCGGACACAATCTATAAATATCAGAAGGGCAAGCACGTCATGGCGACGCCCTCTAATCTGGTGTTGCGCAGCGATCTCGATTTCGACGCAGGCAAGCGTGAGGCCATTCTTGGCACCTGGGACGATCAGATCGACGGGCACAAGGTCAATGTAAAGTACATGGCGGAGGCCAAGTCGATCCGCGGTACCGGAGCGGCCATCCCCGACAGCGTGCACACCATTGTGATGCGCGCACGCGACGGCAGCAAGTCGGTCAAGGAAATTCAGCGTCACGCCCCGCCCTATGCGATCGAGCTTACCAATGGTGAGACGATCATGGCGGAAAACGTGATCCTCGCCATCGGCACGCAAGGCAATCCCAATCGGATGCGCTGCCCCGGTGCCGACTTGCCGCATGTCCAATATCAGCTTGATGATCCAGCAGAATATGTCGACGAGCATATTGTGATCGTAGGTACCGGCGATGCGGGAATTGAGAATGCACGCGGGCTGGCGGAAGATCCGGCGCAGCGCAACACCGTTTCGATACTCAATCGTGGGACCGATTTCCCCACCGCCAAGGATGCCAATGTCAAGGCGCTGATGGCCGATCATGAGGCGGGCAAGCTCACCATTCGCACTGAGAGCGAGACTCATTCGATTGAGCCGGGTTTCATCACGCTGACCACCCGCGATGGCGAATTGCGCATCCCATGCGACCGGATTATCGCGCGGATTGGATCGGCCCCTCCGCGGATGTTCGTGGAAGAATGCGGGATCGAATTTTCCAGCGACGATCGCACTGCTTTCCCAAGGCTTTCGCCGGTGTTCGAATCAACTGCACCGGGCATTTTCGTTATCGGCGCACTCGCAGGTTATCCGCTGATCAAGCATTGCATGAATCAGGGCCATGACGTCATCGAGTTCATCAACGGCAACACCGAGCTGAAACCAGCGGACGAGCCGATCATCGCTGCCAAATTCGCCGGGCTCCCTGGCAACCGCAGCACCGATGAATGGCTCGAATTCCTGCGCACCAATGTGTCGATCCTGAACGGCATGAATCCACTGCAGATGCGCGAATTCATGCTCGATTCTGACGCTCGATTCTTCCGTCCGGGTGAAGAAATTTTCAAACGCAATGCGCCAGGATCATCGTTGTTCGGGATTGCCAGCGGCTCAGTAGCGGTGGAGGTCAATCCGGCCGATCCTTCGTTCACGATTCCTATCGAACAGGGTTCGATCTTTGGCGAAGTCGGGCTGATTTCGGGTCGCCGCCGGGGCGCCACAATCCGCGCAGCAGAAGACACGATCGTGATCGAAATCTCCCGCCTTGCTGCGCTCAAGCTGCAATCCCAGGTGCCCGCCGCGAAGAAGGCAATCGAGAAGATTTCGATCGAACGGCAATTGCTCCAGATGTTCGGATCGGGACTGACGCCCGGCGACGTCGCCGAGTTGGTCGAATCGGCGCAAGTGATGGAAAAGCGCGCGGGCGACATCGTCATCACCGAAGGCGCGGACGACAAGGATGTATACATCATTCGGCGAGGTTCGATGATCGTCGAAAAGCAGATCGGTGATCGGCCGGTGTTCCTGTCATACCTTCCAGCGGGCAGTTATGTCGGGGAAATGGCCGCGATTGACGGATCGGTCCGCACCGCCACCGTTAAGGCAGCGATCAAAGCCGAGGTGATTCGCCTGCCCGGCGACAAGTTCGCTGCACTGCTCGACAAAAATCCTGCCTTGCGTGAAAAAGCGATGAAGGAGATGGATGGGCGCCGCAAGACCAACGCCTTTATCGAAAGCCGCAAGGACGAATTTTCGAGCGCAGTCGATCTCTATTCCGAAACCGCGCAGTTCCTCGTCGACGAAGGCTTGGGCGAAGCGACCGATGTGCTGCTCATCGATGAGAAGCTGTGCATTGGCTGCGACAATTGCGAAAAAGCCTGTGCCGATGCACATGAGGGCCTCTCCCGGCTCGACCGCGAAGCCGGCCGTACCTACGCGCATCTCCATGTGCCGACCTCGTGCCGCCACTGTGAACACCCGCATTGCATGGCCGACTGCCCGCCCAACGCGATCAAGCGCGGACCCGATGGCGAGGTTGTGATCGACGACACCTGTATCGGCTGCGGCAATTGTCAGCGCAATTGCCCATACGGCGTGATCCGGATGGACCCGAAGCCACCCAAAAAGCCGTCACTGCTATCGTGGCTGTTCTTTGGCAACGGGCCGGGACCGGGCGAAGCGTCCTACAAATGGCGCAAGGAACACGGCGACCCGCAGCAGCCCAAACAGGCGATCAAATGCGACATGTGTTCCGGGATTGATGGCGGTCCGGCCTGTGTCCGCGCCTGCCCGACAGGCGCGGCAATCCGCGTGTCACCCGACAAATTCCTGACCTTCACCAAACTGACCGAGGACGTTGAGTAATGGCGACGGCTTCAAAAAGCAGGTTCAGTCAGGATGAACGGCGGCGCAATGCCGACCACGTCAGCTTTCTGAAACACAAGAAATTCCGCTGGCTGTGGATCGCGCTGCTTTTGTGCGTGGTCACTGGACTTGGCTATGCTCTGATCGATCAGGAACCGCGTCCCAATGGCGGCAGCTGGTATGGCTATACGCTGGGCACAATTGGGCTGGGCCTGATCATCTGGCTGTCGCTGTTGGGAATCCGCAAGCGCAACATTTCGACCGGCCGATGGAGCCTGAAGGCCTGGACCAGTGCACATGTCTATCTCGGGCTGGCGCTGATCGTGGTGGGCACGCTGCACACTGGGTTTCAGATCGGGTGGAACGTTCACACGCTTGCCTATATCTTGATGCTGATTGTCATCATCACTGGCATTTACGGGGTGATTGTCTACGCGACCCTCCCCAGCTCGCTGTCGACCAATCGCAAGGAAATGACCCGAGCGCAAATGCTTGACGCGCTCACTGCGCTCGACCGCCAGTTGGAAAGTGCCGCACAGCCGCTGGATCGCGATAAATCCAATCTGGTGATCTCCGCGCTCGGACAAGATGTGTTTTATGGCGGTGCATTGGCGCGCCTGACCGGGGCCTATCCTGGCTGCGCCACTTCTCGCGCGCTCAAGAGTTTTCCTGAAACGAACGGCGGATTGGCCGCGGAGGAGCGTGTGCGCACCCTACTGACCAAGCGCGCAGACCAACTTGACCAGATTCGCCGTCAGCTTCGTATTCGGGCGCTGCTCGAAATCTGGCTGTTCATCCACATTCCGGCGACCATCGCATTGCTCGCCGCCCTGCTCGCGCATGTCGTGAGCGTGTTCTATTACTGGTGAGGCCGGCGTCATGGCATTCCTGATCCGCACCATCGACTTTACAGCTGCCGGGCGTGAGATCATTCGTGATCGTACGCTAGACCAGAGCGAAGTCAGCATTGGCCGCGCGTCCGAAAACGACATTCATCTCCCCGATCTTGCGGTGGAGCAGCGCCATTTGCGCCTGAGCGATGCCGGGGATGGGATGCTGGCCGCTGAGGCTATTGGCGGACTTGGATTTGGCATCGACGGGCGCAGCGAAACAAGCGCCCGGATCGATCCCAACATTGGCGCAGAATTGTCGATTGGCTCATCGCGTCTGGCGATCTCGCGCGACGGCGATGGCCCGGTGCAAATCGTCATCAAGCAGGTCGTCAAGGACGAAGGCGCACACGATGCGCTGCAGGGGTTCGCTTTATCGAGCGCCTTGCCTAGCAAGCGCATAATGGCGTGGCTGTTTTCCGGCGCGATCCTGATTCTGTTGTTGTCGGTTCCGATCATCACCCACCTTGTCCGCGCACCGGTCGAAAACGACCCGGAAAATATCGCGGAGGGTCAAGTGCTTTTTGACGCCACTTGGAGTTCAGGTGAACTCAGCATGGCGCACCACGATCTTGAAGGTAATTGTGAGGCGTGCCACGCGACACCCTTTGTATCGGTTCAGGATGAAACCTGCCTGACTTGCCACGAGGAATTGGGCGATCATGCCAAGATGCCGCGCCTGGCCGAGGGCATGGCCCCGCTTAGCACTGGAGATGCGATGCAATGGCGGATCGCCGAAACTTTCGGAAAAGAAGGGCCGCTGGGCTGCGTGTCCTGCCATTCAGAACACGAAGGTCCGGTAAAGCTGGAAGCAGCGACCGAACAATTTTGCTCTGATTGCCACAATGAACTGGACTCGAGGTTGACCGATGTAAGTTTTGGCAATGCCTCCGATTTCGGCAAGAAGCACCCGCAATTCCGCCCGCAGTTTTTTACCGCCCATTTCGATAAGAAGCCGGTTCGGGTGTCGCTCGACAAGGCGCCCAAAGAGATGAGCGGGCTAATTTTCCCTCATGATGTCCACATGGATGAAAATAGCGGTGTCGCGCGTATGGCAATCAGCCTGTCCGAATATGGCGGTCCGCTGGAATGCAGCAATTGTCACGAGGAAGAGGAAGACAAGATCGGCTTTGCTCCGGTCGAAATGGAACAGGCCTGCGAAAGCTGCCACAGCCTCGTATTTGATCGTGCCGGGCCAAATTTCCGTTCACTGCGTCATGGCGACATCGATGATTTGATGGCCGACCTTGCTTCGATGGATCGTGGACCGCGCCGCCCAGTGGTGAGCGGGCGCGGGCGTCCTGGCCAATTTGCCCAAGGCGGCCCTTATTACTCAAACTTTGGCCGCCCGATGAGCGCGTATATCGCGATCAACCGCGCGCTCGAACCAACTGGCGTGTGCGGCGAATGCCATATTCCGACAAGCACCAACGGGCGCCGCGACCTTACCCCGGTCAATCTGCCGGACCGTTTCCTGATGCGCGGGCATTTCACCCATGAAGCACATGGCGACGACGTGGCCGAATGTGCTGATTGCCACACGGCCGACACTTCAAGTGAAGCAACCGATCTCCTGATCCCTGATCTCGAAAGCTGCCGTGACTGCCACCTTGGTGAAACAGCTGTAAAGACAGAGGAAATCGTACCGTCGAGCTGTGCGATGTGTCACGGTTATCACACTCCGACCATGCCATGGCGGCCTGAGGATCACCCTAATCTCCCCGGAAATGGCGGTAATGCATCTGTTGCTGCGATCCTGAGTAGTCTAAGACGCTAGGGATGGAGAGCCAGAAAAGCGGTGTGCTGATCGCACAGATCACCGACACTCATGTGGGTTTCGAACCCGAAGCGGGTGAGAACGAATTTAACTTTGTAAGGTTTCGCAATGTCTTAGGGCATTTGCTGAGCCAGCCGGTCCTGCCCGATTTGCTGATCCTGTCAGGCGACCTCACCGATGGCGGACTGCCCGATGGCTATGTCCGGATCCGTAACTTGATCACGGATTGTCCGTTTCCGGTGCATGTCATTCCGGGCAACCATGACAGCCGCGAAGAATTGCTCAAAGCGTTCCCTGATTGTCCAACCGCAGATGGCTATGCACAATATGCGATTGATTGCGGCGAGCTTCGCGTGGTGTGCCTCGATACACTTGAACAAGGGCGGCACGGCGGTGCCTTTTGCGAGATACGCGCCGCTTGGCTGGCGCGCGAATTGGCTGAGCACCCAGACACGCCGACCATCCTGTTTATTCACCATCCGCCGGTCGTTGCAGGAATTGACTGGATGGACCCCAGACCTGAAGAAGCGTGGTTCAAACGGTTTCATGACACAGTCGCCGGGCACAAACAGATTGTATCGATCCAGGCGGGTCATTTGCATCGCCCGCTCTATAGCACGGTTGAAGGCATCCCGCTCAGCGTAACCCCCGCGGTTGCGCCTGCGGTTGCTCTGGATTTGCGCCCGCTGGATATCGACATAGCGGATAAGCGACCGATTGTGGCTGCGGAACCGCCATTCTACAGCCTGCATCTTTGGCGAAACGGAGTGCTAGTGTCGCATTTTCAGCCGGTCGGCCATTGGCAGACGCTTGCCCGGTTTGAAGACCACCTTAAGCCGATGATGAAGGGCCTGTTTGCCGAGCGCACGTGATCTGATTTCATGCGAGGCTTACGAATTGTCGCCAGAATCCTTCAACCCAAACCGATGAGTTCATAGCGCGGAGCGCGGATCGGCGCACATATCCCTTGCGCGGGGACCACCTGTGCTGACTTGGCCGCGATGTTCAAGAGTTGCAATCGGCGACCGCAACTAGGCACACGCTCGCGATTTGCTAACCCCCGGTCATTCCCCGCCGAGCTCGGCCGCTTCTGGTTGTGCATCCATATCTGCATTGCGGCGCAGCGGTCCGATATCGCGGCCAACCCAGCGGTCCATATTGACCTCGTTGGTGACGCGCCACGGAACGCCGGATCGGGTCATGAACAATTGCTCCATCTCCTCGCGGGTAAAGGGACGCGAACCTAGTCGACCGAACACCGCCATCTGTCCGCCGGTTTCGTCGACCGCACGGTCACGGTCGAGCCCCTTAGAAAGCGCAATTGCGGGCGACGGGGTTTGGGCCCAAGCGATCAGCTCGGGAACCGGAGCTGGGCTAAAACCATAGAAATTGCGCTGACTGTCCGGACTGGTGAGCTGTAACACCTTCATACCATTGCGCCCATCGGCGACATAGGCGAACAGCGATGCGTTGGTGGATGCAACGATTACATCTTCCGCATCGTTCAGCGTACCGTCCAATGTCACCTTTTGCTGCAACACTGGCGCGCGTGGGTTTTTCACATTGAGGATTACCAGCCCGTCTCCCTTAGCAGCGACATAGGCGTAGGTCCGGGAAACATAAATCCTGCGCGCATCGGCCAGCGCATAGGTGGCCTCTGGCACAGCAATCGGATTGCGCAGATCCGTGACATCGAACAATTTGACGCCTTCCGCATCGCTGACCCAAAGGTAACGGAACTGGATCGTGCTGGCGCGGGCGTCGCTGAGTTCGCGCACAGCTGCCAACCTGGGCGATTTGGGGTCTGAAAGGTCGACCACCACCAAGCCGCGATCCGACGTGATATAGGCGACTTCACCCGCAAGATGCACATGTTTCGCACCGGTCAGCACGCCGCCCGGGTTCCACGCGTCTGAACCATCGGCATATTCAAGCCGCTCAAAGAAATTGTCGCGGAATTCGCCATCGGCAAGCGTGTTTACATCGACCAGCACCAGTCCCTCGACCGCATCGGTTACCACCGCATAATTGTAAATCGGCAGGAACGCCTGCTCCTGATTCACCTCGCGCATTTGCGGTGTGTTGCGTTCCGGGGCGATCGGCTGATTGGTAGCGAGCGCCATGCAGGTCGCGTTTTGGGTAGGAATATGCGTGTCATGTCCCAGTGGTGAGAAAGGAGCAGTAATAATCCGCTCCGATACGCCTTTGTTTGCAATCGAAGCGACGTCATAGGCGCGGAAGCCTCCGCGTCCTTCGGCAACGAACAGATATTCGCCGCGCATTTGCAAGCAACCAACCCGCCCGGGCGTCGCTTCGTGAACATTGACAAACTCTTCGAAGGGCTTGGTTTCGCCAGAAAGATCCTCGTCAAAGGCCTCCCCGCGCACCCAGTTTTTCAGTTCGCGGTCATTATCCTCGACATGCATCCGCCAATAGTCGGGATAAGAATAGCGGTGCAGATAGGACCCGATAACGGCTTGTGGTTCCTCATATTCGGTGACGCGCACCGCAGTCAGGCCGCCTTCGAGCCCAGTCCATGCGTGCATCCCGACAAAATTGACATAATTCGTGCCGAGCAGCAGCAGCTGGGCCATAATCGCATTGTTATCTTCCGCTTCGGAAAGGTGACAATCGGTGCAGGTCTTTGTCTCTGTCAGGCGCACAGTATGCGGGAAATGCGGTGCAAACGCCTGGCTTGAGAATCCAATCGCAGAGATTGGCGGCTGCTGTACATAGATGCGTTCACGGTTGATATTGGTCGATGACAGCACCAGCGCCGATGACGAACGCACCGGAGCGGTCTGGTTGCCCTTGGTCGTCTGATGCACACCAAGCTGGAACATCTGGTCGCGCGCTACTTGCGGGTTGTAACTGGCAAAGTTGCGAGTCTCGCCGCCTTCATAACGGTGCGATTTGGTTTTCCAGTTTGCTTCGATCGGCAAGTGACAGCCACCACAGCTGGTTGTCCATGAAAGGTGGCAGGTGAAACACGCCATTTCTTCGTTTCGGTGCGCACGGTCGCCCTCTTCGACGCCGCTGCCGAATTCAAACCGGCCCGTTTCCGCGCCGTAACGGCTCATTAATTTCGACCGTGCAGCCTTGGCGTTGAACACCGGTGTTGACGGATCAACCGAATCCTTGACCAGGCTCATTTCCCACTCCAGTTCAGGATCGACCAACGATCGCTGAATCAAGACGCGGCGGCCCTCAGCGTTCTCACGCCATTCAAACCGGCGCTCCCCATCGGGATTGCGCAAGAGTGCAAGGTTGTGACCTTCGGGCGGAGCCGCTGGACCGCTGGTCCGCAGGGTTGGGTATTCATCGGCAGTCCCGTGGCAATCCTTGCACCCGATTTCGATGGCGTTGGCCACTTCACCGTAGATCAGGCCATTGCCATGGGTGTCCTGTTCGAAGTGACAATCCACGCATTGCATACCTACCTCGGCATGGATGCTCATCATGTGCACGGCTTCACCGGGGTTGGTGCCGGGTTCGACAAACTGCCCTTCTCCATCGCGGCGCCAGCGCTGACGCCAGCGATTGTCGTGATAGGCGGCCTCTTCTGGCGTGTCGCCAGCTTGCGACGGGCGTAGGATTTCGCCCTCAGCATCAAGCATATTGCCGTCACGGTCGCGTTTGAAGATTGCACGGAAGTTCCAGCCGTGGCCGTGATAATCGGCAAATTGGGTGTGTTCTGCAGACGGGTTCAGATCATAGACGTTGCGCAGGAAATCGACATCGCCCCACAATCCGCGCGCCGACGCCGCTTCGGGATTGCGGTCGAGGATTGCGCGCACTTCCTCTGCCGTCGGGAAGCGCTGCGCTTGGTAATATTCTGCATATTCCTCATCGCTCATCCCTTCTGGGCGAGGTGTCGCGTTCTCAGTGCCCGGCCACATTAGCGGCGCGTCGCTCTCGTAATCCCACATCGTATAACCGAGATAGGAATTCAGAAAGATGTTGGGCTGGTGCATGTGGCAAGACATGCACTGCGACGTCGGGATCGAGCGGGTGAAGACATGCTGCAACGGATGCCCTGATTCGCGCACCGGCGCTTCGCTATGGCCATCGCCATTGTGGTCATCATAGGTCTCACCCGGCTGACGCAGACCGCCATGGCCGGATGAATGTCCTGCATCGCCATGATCTTCGCGCATCTGGGTGTTGATCGTCGGGTCGACGGTAATCGTCTGTCCATCGCGTCCATGCTGAGCATAGACCAGCGAATGGCGTGGTTCGCGGTCATTGGCATAGACCACATGACAGCTTGCGCAGCCGGAGTGGCGATAATCACCCGGCTGATCATTGGTGCCCATGAACCACGTAAACGGATCGTTGAGCCGGGTCTTATGGATGTTCAAAGCCGGGATTGCCACGCGCAGGCCAGTGGCTGGACCGCGGTTCGACTGTTTGAGATCGGGCCGGCCAGGTTCCTCAAGCCGCTGGATCAGGCCAGTCGGGTTGGGCAGGCCAATTTCCGGGAACTGCGACAGGATATTGCGTCCACCGCGCTCAAACACACGGAACACGTCGGCAGGCGGGATCACATGCCACGTCGGCAGCGGATAGAGCTGCGACAGCACACCGCGCGCGCGCTGTTCATCGGACAGCTCGCCTTCTTCACCTTCGCCCGGAGACGAGATGACATTGGCAATACCGCTAACCGTGGCGGGATCGCCGCTGCGAGTGTAGGCTTCACCGAGCATGTAATTTTTGAAGGGCAAGATGCCGTTATTATAGGTCGCACCGCCCCACAGCATTGCGCCGGTCGCCATGATCGACCGCTCCGCCGCTTCGATCGATTGGATATGGCACGACCCGCAGGCTTCGCGGGCAACGCGGTAATCCGAAGGGTTCACGAATTTCACAAATTCAGGCGATTCCTGATTGAGCAGCGCATAGGATCGCTGCGGGTTCGCCGATGAGGGAAAATGCCAGCTGCCGGGATATTTGGGCAGCACATGGGCGGAATCGCGCGCGGCGACATATTCGGGATGGTCTTGCGGCAGATCGGAATTGCCGCGTACGTTTGCATTACCGCCGTGACAGTCGGTGCAGCCCAATCGCACCGCCGGGGTGGTGTGCATCGTCGGTGCGTCGGTCTGCAGGTGGCAGGTGTAGCAGCCCTCTGATTTCGCATCCATGTCCGCCTGCGATTGACGCGCAGGTGCAGGCGGCGCGGTGACAAGACTGTAATCGCGATAGGTCGGCTTTTCCTTGTCCGCTGCCTGCGTTTCCGATTGGAACACAGACAGGCCCAGGATCAGCGTAGCGACCGCAAGGAGCGCATAACGCAGCGACAAACGGCTTTCGGTCGAGATGAGCTTTCCTAGCATCAGTATGTCAACGTCACATTTGCAAGGACGGAATAGAATGCGTCCTGGTTGCCAAGATTGTCGAACAGGTCCTTAAACCCGTCGCCCGCGACCAGCGCGGCGCCCGACAGACGAAACACAATGTTCTGCGTAGCCTTTGGCCGCCAGATTGCAGAGGCCGAAAGATCATAGCCGATTTCTTCAGGGATCGTTCCTTCAATCCTCAAATTCTCCAGCGTGGTGGTGTCTTCGAACCAGAGATGGTTGGCATTGGCGCTGATACGGAATTCAGGGGTGAGATCGAAATCCGCACCCACTCCGATCAACCACAGGCCGGGATTGTTGAAGTTTGATTGCCCCTGCTCTTTGGAAGAGCGCAGATTGTTCAAAATGCCGTTGCGGCTGTTCACCGAAATGACGCGCCCGCCGCCGGCAAAGGGGATTGTCTGGCGGATCCAGTAAGATGTATCAGCCCCCGCAAACACCGGGTTTTCGAATATCGCATCGAAACCGGTTTCTTCATTATCATAGGGATCGCTGTCGCCGCTCTGGTAAAGGCCTGAAAGCCGGAAACGCATCCAGTCACGGTCATAGCTTAACTCAACAGCGCCGAATTGGGCGTTGATATCGGCAGGTTCGCCGGTGAAGGTGTTGTTGCGATCCTCACCCAGCGCCCAATAAGCGCTCGCCGTGATGTTGATCCGCCCGATCCGGCCATCGGCATTATAGCCGATATAAAACACGTCATATTCGCGTCCACGCAAATCGCCAATTAGCGCAGGTCGTACTGGAAACCCGTTATCGTCGATTTCGATATCGTCAGCTTCGCGGTTGCGGTTGTAGGCGAGCGTAATCTGGCTGGTCAGCGCCGGAATCAGGAAATCCTGGCGATAGAGATTGGCGATGAACACCAGATCATCGCGCGGGCTCTGAACAACCGAATTAAGCCCGCTGTTGGTGTCTTTTTCAAGCCGCCAGAACGCAGCAAGGTTGAACTGCAACCGGTTGTTGTCGCGGTTGCCGAACAACCGCACGCCCAATTGCTGATCGTTGAACAGAAACCCGCGAAAATCAGCCTGAAACGGCTGAATCCCAGCGCGCACCGAGATAAAATCAAACCGGTCATTGTCGTATTGGGAGAAGTGGTAATCGACGAATGCTTCCTGCACGCCAAGGAAATGGTCGAGCCGGTGGCTTTCGCGCGAGGGTTCGACAAACAGCACCCGGCGTTCAGGCACATCGACATAATTGACATTGTAGGCGAATGTCAGCCGGTATTCGACCGAAGGCGGTTTATAAGCGGTGCTGCCCTTGAGCAACGCAAAACCTGCGATGAAAGTCTGCGAAAGAACGGTCGAGAAATCGTTGCCAAAAACATCGAGCCGGTCGGGGTCCTCGGTCGTCTGGATGCCGACCGGAATCGGGAAAGTGCGCGGCTCATAGACCGTATCGCTGATCAGGTTGGCGACAAAAAACCAGTCATTGCCGGTAATCGGCAACCACGGCACCTTGGCCGGGTTGATCGGGCGATCGCCCTTGTATGTGTTCTGGTTATAGGGGTCGAAAATGTCTTCTTCGATAATCCCGAGCCCTTCGATCAGACGCCACCGATCAGGAATCGGGACTTGATCGGGTGAAAAGGCTTGCGGCGGCGGCGCACGGATCGCGCCTTCGTTTTCCTGCTCGATCTCATCGGGCAGCGGCGAATTGAAACCGGGCCGCTCACGCCCGTCGATGATGTCGCGGTCAAGCGGTTCGGGATCAGGATTTGCGGTCTGGTTCAGCCCTTCCGGCGCGTCTTCAACCTGACCTTGCGGCTCAGCGTCTTGTTGCGCAGAAGGTGGGGCGGCAGCCGGATCCGCGGCCACAGCGGAGACTTCCGCAATAGCCAAGGGCTGCGACAGGATGACCAACGGTATCAGAGAGAAAGCCATCGCTACAGCCCCTCACATACATTCTGCGCCGGATCATCGAGGAACGGAGCGAATGGACAATTGATGTAGCGCAATCTCACTTGGCGGCTGCCAACTTGCACCACGATGCGGTCGGCGCGAATGTCGTTGGGAGCATTTCCCAATGTGCCTGTGCGAACCCCGGCATTATGCAAACCCAGGAAACTGATCATGTCATCCTGATCGATCCCGTCGCCAGATACGCCGATCCCGCCGACCAACTGATTGCCGCGATAGACCGGCACCGACCCTGGGAAAATCTGGATGCCGTTATCGATCCTGCTGCCTTGCCCTGCAACGCTGGGCAATGATGTGCAGCCGCGATTGGTGTCATTTGCCGATGCACCTAGGACGAAGCTCAGATGCTCTGCCAAATTACCGAGCACCAGCGCTGATTGCAGACCCGTAGAGAACGGATTGAATTGTTCAATCGGGCGCGACAGCGGCCCGTTGGGTGTCCCGACTTCACCATCGGGGAAATAAGGGCGCGATAAATTGCCGCCCGAACGGTCCGCAAAAGCGAAGGTGCCTGTGAGAGCATTCGGATCATTCAGGAACGTTCGAACGCGCTGCACATATTCAGGGACCTCGCCTTGCGCGGCGAGCAACTCATTCGCGGCAAAGGGACCCGAGAAGAAATTGGCCGTGCGCGCCTTTTGCAAGCTGGTATCAGTGCCAAAAATCGGGGCATCTGGCGACCGGACAATACCGAGTATGCGCCCGCGCGTATCGACCAGACTGATAGAAACCTGCGCCCGGCTATCGAGCGGGCGGCGGATCTGCGCGCGCGCGCGGCTCATAACCGTAAACGCTTCTTCGAGGATCGCTGCCGCTTCGGCCTGGGTGATCGGTGCGGAGACATCTGCGCCGTCGGTTCCGCCGCGCACCGGGAAACGGTTGGTCCCTGCACCGTCAGTCAGAATGAAGGCATCCCGGTTGGCGAACTCTGTCGCGGTCGATGGCCGGATACCCGAAGCCTCCGAACCATAAGCAGTCCCAGCACGGATCGCTGCATTGGTGTATCCCCGCACTGCTACCAGCCCGCCTGGCGTCCCGGTAAAGCTGGCCCCCGAAACATTGCTGAGCGAATTGTAGGTGGTGTCGGTGTAGCGCAGGGAGGTTCCATCCGCCGAAATCCGGTCTGCGCGGATTTCTACCGGCGCCTCAAACCCGATTGTCCCAGCCAGTGCGATCGCTTCATCAGCGTCAATATCCACATCAAGCACATTGGGGTCAAAGCCATAAACCCCGTCTGCCGAAACTCCGACGCCGCCAACTACGACGCCGTTTTTGTAAAGTGGAAATCCGCCGGCATCGGCTGAAAGCCCGAGCGGAGAACGCTGCGGACCGATCGTTCCATCCGAAAACCGCGCTGACAAGTCAGAGCAAGGCAGTTGTGTGAACTGCACGCCGAACAACGGACCACTTTCCAGTCCCACCGTCGTTGGTGCGGGCGGGAAGTGTTGCTGCGCAATCTGCGATGCGACGCGAGTGGAAAAAGCATTGCCGCCGCTGGACAGATAGGCGCCCGTCACCGCCTTGGCGATGGCTGCGGTCTCTGCCGGAACATCAAGCCCCTGAATATCGATATTCTGCCCATTGGGAGCATCGGGGATCGCCGCAGTCAACGGCGCACCGGGCATACGGAACACCGCCAGAACATTGCCCACCCGGTCGGTAACCGCGATAACTGCAGGGGTGCCCTGCGCTGTAGCCTGCGCGGCAGCCCGTGCGATCACGTTTTGCACATCGCTGACCGACAGACTTTCGAGCGCCGGTACAGAAAATACCTGACCCGCAGGCGGCGGCGCAGGGGGCGAAGGGGGCGGCGCATTGCCGGTGCCCCCACCCGCCGGCGCAGAGGAGCCTCCGCCACCGCAAGCAGTTAACACCAACAACGGCGCCGCAACGATGGTTTTCCACCCCCCAACCATAATTATTGCAACCTGCGAATGGCGGTGGTCGCCGAATTCAGCGCAGTGCGGAAATCGGCAGGGCGATATGAATTGGGTTCTTCGACCGCTGAATAAGCGCGGTTGATATCAGCGCGGATGCCGGCGGCAGCGCCTGCGGTGACACGGCCATTGCTAACCAGACCATTGAGCAGCGTATCGATCGCCATCACAGCCTGCACCGAACCCGAATAATCGGTGAAGCGCGGGCGGGTTGCGTTGCCGCCAATGATAGCAATCACCTCAAACGCATCGGCATCAATATAGGCCCGCTGGCTCAGCGCATTGGACAGCGCTCCGGCGCGCTGAGCCAGTGTCCCGGCTGCTTCGCGCGCGGCCTCGGGACTGCCCTGCCCCATCGCGCGGTGGAAGGCACGGCTGGCAGTCTGAAAACTTTCTGCCTGCCCCGGCACGAGTGCCCCGGCGACCGCCGACAGCATGATGATATTTTCATCATTGAACGGAGGATTGCCAAACGGAATTGGACGCTCAGGATTGACCTCAAAGGTCAGGCGCCGCTGGTCTGAATCCTGAATTTCGCGGTGGCAACTGTGACAATCATAAAAATAGAGCTGCGGAAACGCGCCCTCCATGCCGAATTTAGGCTGCGCAAAAAGGCGGGTCGCCCGCCGCACTGCCTCGGCTTGTCCGACCGCCCAGAACCGCACCGCATCGGGCTTGCGCTTACGAGCGATATAGTCGTCATCAATATCGTGATGCTGTTGCAGCGCGCTGAACAGGTCGAGCTCGAACGACACGCGCGGATGACCAGCGGCCATCATCGAATGGGTGACAAACTGTCCGGTCTTTTCCGAGCCGTAATGGCAATCAAGGCAGACGCTGGCGCGCGCTTGAGGATTGTCGAGCGGGGTTAGGCCATCGGCAACATTGGAAGCATGGGTTGCAGGTCGGGCATAATGCGTCGCCAGCCATCCCTCGGCGGCTCCGTGACAGCTTTCACAACCAACCCCGTCGCTCAGTTGAAAACGTTCCCCGCGCTGAGAAGCGGGCGCATAGGTCGCATGACAACCCAGGCATTGGGGGGCCTGCGTTGCTGGGCCATAGCCAAGGCTGCTGGCGATTTGTTGACCTCTGCGCCCCGCTAGCACTGCGTAGGCACGGCTGTGTGCGCCGCTGACCGAGGACGGCTCCTGCCAACTGGCGATTTCATCTTGACGAACAACCGCGCCATTGCCTTCGGCGCGGCCATGGCAGGTTGAACCCGCGCAGCTCGCCACACCTTCGAATGTGCCGTTCCCATATGCGATTGCCGCAGGATAGGCCGCGATCAGCCCGAGCACGGCAAACAGGCGGACAAATCCGGCCCATTTGCCTGACAAGCCAGTGACTTTCCGACGCAAGGAAGCGGTCCACTTCCAATTCGGCCTTGATATTGTCATCTCATACCCCCCACGAGATGCCTTAACTTTGCTCTTTTCTCGCCGCTGCGCAAGTCTTGCATCGATTGCACTTCGTCGAAACCCCCAGCCAATGCCCGCCAGCAAACTAGCAGGGCGCTGCGCCCAAGGCTTGTATAGTCCCGTCAAATCAAAGCGCTCTGCCTCAATTCCCATCCGCGAGTCTTTCTTGGATGGCGATCCCTGAGCGCCTTCTCACAAGCTTGAGCCAGGGATGCAACAACCAATGCTGAAAATCGGCTACAAAACGCAAGAAAATGATCTTTCTGCGCATTTGAGCAGGGCAAAGTGACGTTTCGATCCTTTCCCATTCAGTCGCTGAGGGTCATGATGCGATCACTGTATGGGGGAGCAATCAACATCATGGCCGCGGCACCGATTCCACTTGAGGCTGATGGCTTCTATCACCCTTGCAGCGAAAGCGAGGTCATCGCGCTGATCCAATTCGCCAGATCCAATGCACTGCATGTGCGCGGTCGCGGAGCGACGCATTCCGTCGCATGGAGCATCTACACCGATCCGGTCGATGCCCATCCGCCCAACCGCACGCTGCAACAATCGCCGCCGCCGGGCGAAGTCAACCTGGCCTTTGACAAGATGCGCGACCTTGAATGGGTGGACGCAGCGGGGGGCGTGATCGAAGCTGGTCCGGGCATCAATCTGGGCTGGGACCCGCAGGACCCGTTTGGCGTCTCAACCCTCGAAAACAGCCTGCTGCATCAGATTTTTGAACAAGGCTGGGCGGTTGATACGCTGGGCGGCATCACTCACCAGACTCTTGCCGGTTTTACCGCCACTGGTTCGGCCGGGGGGTCGACCCGCCACGGCTGGGACAATGTGATCGCGTTCAGAATTGTCGATGGTTTGGGCAATGCCGAATGGATCGATCGGGATCATCCCCATTTCGACGCGATGGGAACGTCGATGGGGCTGCTGGGGATCGTCACCCGTCTGCGCATGCAATTGGTGCCGATGTACAACATCACGGGCACAGAGATCATGACGGCGATCGGCGGAGCCGACGCACCCATGGATTTCCTTGGCGATGGGACCGCCCATCCGGCCCAACCGAGTCTCGGCGATTTTCTTAAAGAGCAGCCTTATGCAAGGGTCGTATGGTGGCCGCAAAAGGGGGCAGAGCGCATCCAGACATGGCAGGCCGAACGGGCCCTACGAAACGACCGAAATCTGATTCCCTATCAACAATTCACCCCTGATTTTGGCGGGCAGACCGAAATGCTGCTAGCATCGGTGGTGTTCATGCTGGCGGGCAACACCAACCCGCTGCGGATCATCGGCCTGATCTGGCAAAAGATCGGCATTTATCTTGAGAATCTCGCGTTTGCTCTAAGGCAAAGTGGCAGTGGTTCGTTTTCGCGGTTCTTCACCTATCTGCTTGGCTGTGTGACCGGCATAATTGTGTGGGTTCTGGGTCTGGTGCTCGCCTTTTTGAGTGGGCTGATGCGAATTGCCTTTCCCAAACTGCTGCCGATTTTTCAGCCGCTGACCAAACCAGGCGCCGAAACCCACTTTCACGATTATTACTGGCGCAGTCTGTGCATGGATAACACCGTAAGCGACGGACTGCTGGGGACCGAATTCACCGAAATCTGGGTGCCGATCCAATACACGCAGCGGGTGATGAACCTCTACCAATCGATGTTTGAGGCCGGGGGCAATGCAGCGACGGGATATTTCTCAACCGAAGTGTATGGTGGTCCGCCCACCGCAGGTTGGATGCATCCCGGCTACACCGACGGGAGCGATGAGTATAAAGACGGAAGCGTGCGGATCGATGTCTATTGGTTCCGCGACAACCAAGGCATTCCCAATCTGGATGAGGGCTTTCTCGATCAATATTGGGAGGTCCTGCGCGACAATGGCGTCCCGTTCCGCCTCCATTGGGGCAAATTCGTCCCCCGCTATGATTTCGCAGATTGGGCAGCCCATTATCGGGCAAACCTGCCGCGCTTCGATGATTTTATGGCGCTGCGCGAGGCACGCGATCCCGATGGCTTGTTCTTTACGGACTATTGGCGCCTGAGACTGACCGGCTCGACATCCATCGAGACTGTCGTAAGCGATTGAAGAAGGCGGAGCTTTCTGCACCCTGAGGACGCGTTAGCGTTAAGAAAGCGTAACATCACTGTCTCGGTTAACACCTAGCGTTCTCTCATTCGATTCGAGTGGCCGAAGTCGGTGCTTTCCCGAATCGCAATAGCTTTTTGGGGGAATTCTCATGCACGCAGGCCTCGATTCGACTGTCTTCAACAACCGCTTTCACATCGACGATGCGGCATTCGCCATAGGTGAACCCTTCTTTTTGTTGGCCGCGAGTGAACAGGGTATCGCTGCCACCTCAACGGCGACTGCGGCCGAAGCGGCGAGCGTTGAAACTGTCTTCGAAGAAGGCTTTGAAACCGACGGCAACGGCACGCGCTACACCACATCGACCGCCGAGTTCACCGATTTGTCGGGCGATTTCTTCACCCGCACCGATGGCAGCAACATTGGCAGCTTTTATTCGGTTACCGGTTTTGGCGGTTCGTTTTATTTTGCCGGGATGGACCTCGACGGTGAGGGCGCAGCCAGCACGCAAACCATCACTTTTGCCGACCTCGACATTTCCGGTCTTACTGATCTGCAATTCTCAATCGATGTCGCGGAAGACGATGACGGCACGAATCAGGACTGGGACGCCGACACTGCGCTCATCATCGAATACCAGATCGACGGCGGCGGTTTCCAGAACTTGCTAGCATTTGAGGCGATTGGCGGAACCAACACCGAACCGGCGCAGGACACAGATTTCGATGGGGTCGGTGATGGCGCGACGCTGACCAGCGTCTTTGCGAATTTCAGCGCGGCAATTGCCGGAACCGGATCTAATCTCGACATCCGCATCACTTTCGCGGTGATGGATGCAGGCGATGAAGACGCAGCGATCGACAATATCGTCGTAACCGGGACAGCCGAGGCCGCCCCGCCGGTGATCTTCATCAATGAATTTCATTATGACAATGTCAGCACCGACACTGGCGAATTTGTCGAAGTTGCTGGCACCGCCGGGCTTGACCTAACGGGTTACAGCGTTGTCCTCTATAATGGATCGAATGGCACTGTTTACGACACAATCACGCTGTCCGGAACAATCGACGATGAAGGCAGCGGTTTTGGCGCGCTGAGCTTCGCGCGTGCAGGCATCCAGAACGGGGGGCCTGATGGTTTGGCACTGGTCGATCCGATGGGCACTGTCCTGCAATTCCTGTCCTACGAAGGCACTTTCACCGCCGTGGGCGGCGCGGCTGATGGACTGACCAGCACCGACGTGGGCGTCGAGGAAACAAGCAGCACCGAGGCAGGGTTCTCGCTTCAACTCACCGGCACGGGCACGGCTCCGATTGACTTCGCCTGGACCGGCCCAGCGGATGACAGCCCCGGCGACCTAAATGCAGGTCAGTCATTTGGTGCTGCTCCACCTCCTCCGCCGCCGCCACCACCACCTCCTCCGCCACCGCCGCCGCCACCATCAGGCGGCCCGGCCGAAGTGTTCATCAACGAAATTCACTATGACAACGCCAACACCGATACGGGCGAAGCGGTCGAAATTGCCGGCCCCGCCGGGACCGATCTGACCGGCTGGCAGCTGGCATTTTACAACGGCAATGGCGGGAGTGTTTACAATAGTCTGACGCTGAACGGCGTGATTCTGCCAGATCAGGATGATGGGTACGGCACGCTGGGGTTCACCATTCCGGGTCTGCAGAACGGCTCACCCGATGGCATTGCGTTGGTCGATCCCATGGGCAATGTGGTGCAGTTTCTCTCCTATGAAGGTACACTGACCGCCACCGATGGCCCCGCAGCGGGCCTGACGAGCGAAGACATTGGCGTCGCTGAAGATGGCAGCACACCAGCCGGCTTCTCGCTCCAACTGACCGGCACCGGTACTTTCTACGACGATTTCACATGGGAAACGCCGCGCGATGACAATTTCGGCGACGTCAACACAGGGCAGGATTTTGTTGCCGCCAATCCTAATGGAACGTTGTTTATCCAAGACGCCCAAGTCGTCGAAGGCGACAGCGGCTTCAGCAACCTGACCTTCAACATTTTCCGTGCGGGCGGAACGCAAGGGGAAATTACCGTCGATTTCGACACCGTCTTTACGGGCGGATTTGGTGCCGCTGCCCCGTCCGATTGGGCCGGACAAATCGGCACAAACGTGACATTTGCCGATGGCGAAAGCTTCAAGACGGTCAGCATCGTAATTGCCGGCGATACTGAGGGTGAGCCCGACGAAACTCTCGAAATCCGGCTCAGCAGCCCCACCGGCGGGGCTACGATTGGCGACGGTGTGGCGATTGGCACTATCCTCAACGACGACGCGGTGACGCTTCAGATTGGCGAGATTCAGGGCGCAGGCCACACCTCGATCTGGACCGGCAACGAAGTCACGACGACTGGTATCGTCTCCGCAATTGCTGCCAACGGCTTCTATTTGCAGGATGCCGACGGAGATGGAAACACGGCAACCTCTGACGGAATTTTCGTCTTTACCAACAGCGCCCCGACAGTGTCGCGCGGCGACGGGCTGACCGTTACCGGCACCGTTGGCGAATTCCTTCCGGGCGGCGATTCGTCAAACCTGACCATAACCCAACTTTCCAACGCTCTGATCTCTGTTGATAGCACAGGCAATGCCTTGCCCGCTGCAGCCCTGATTGGCCCGGACGGCGTATCGCCCCCAACCGAAGTGATCGAGGACGACGACTTTACCAGTTTTGATCCGGCAACCGACGGCATCGATTTCTGGGAAAGCCTCGAAGGGATGCTGGTCACCATCCAGAACCCGGTGGCGGTCGATTCAACCAATGGCTTTGGAGAATTGTGGACGGCGGCAAGCGACGGCGAAGGCGGCTTGCTTGGCACCAATGTTGCGGCAAGTGGGCTGCTTGTGGTCGACGGCGGCGACGGCGGGCTTGGCGAATTTGACGCAGGCGCGGGTTCGGATTTCAACCCCGAACGCATCCAGATCGACAGCGCTGGCGAATTGAACGGCTCTGATTTCAGCATTCCCGATGTGACGCCGGGCACAAGGCTGAACGATGTCACAGGGGTGGTCGATTACGCTTTTGAAAACTTCCAGATCCGCCCGACCGAGGCGGTGACCGTGGCACAGGCCAGCACCAATATTGCCGAGATGACCACGCTGGTTCCAGGCGCTCAAAACCAATTGGCGCTGGCGACCTACAATGTCCTCAATCTCGACATCAATGATGCGGACGGCGACGATGACGTGGCCAATGGACAGCTGGCCCGAATCGCATTCGACATCGGCGTAAACCTTGCCGCGCCCGATATCGTGGTGCTTCAGGAAATTCAGGACGACAGCGGCTCTGCGAATGACGGAACCATTTCGGCGCAGATGACTCTTCAGGCGCTTGCGCAGTCGATTTTTGAACAGTCCGGAGTGCAATATTCGGTGTTCGACAATCCCTTTGTCGAGGACGGCGCAGGCGGCGGCCAGCCGGGCGGGAACATCCGCGTGGCTTTCCTTTACCGCGGCGACCGGGTCGATCTGGATGAAGCATCGGTCTTCACCATCACCGATGACACTGGCGCGCTCGATGCAGCCTTTCAGGGATCGCGCGCACCGCTGGGCGGCAATTTCCGTTTCAATGGTGAGACCGTGACGGTGATCGGCAATCACTTCACATCAAAAATCGGATCAGACAGCAGTTTCAGTGCGGTTCAGCCGCCCGCCAATGCGGGGGCGCTGGCCCGCGCGGCGCAGGCCGCCGCCGTTAACGGCTTTATAGATCAATTGATCGCTGCGGATGCCGATGCCAAAATCGCGGTGGCGGGTGATTTCAACGAATTCCAATTCGAAGAGCCGTTGCAGATTCTCACTGGGGATCTCGATTTTGCCGGTGGCACAGTGTCGGAAGGCAGCGCGCCCGTTCTGGAAAACCTCACCTTCAAGCTCGACGCGAATGAGCGTTACAGCGTTCTGTTTCAAGGCAATGCGCAGGCGCTCGATCACATTCTGGCGACTTCAAACCTCGCTGCGGGCGCACAGGTCGATGCGGTCCACACCAACACGCCCGTTGGCAATCCTGCTTCGGACCATGACCCGATCCTTGCGCTGTTCACCGTGGGCGAATTGGTGAACAAAATTATCGGCACTGCAGGCAGCAACGACATCGAAGGGACCGAAGGCAACGACAATGTTTCCGCTGGCAGCGGCAACGATGAAGTCAATGGCAATGGCGGCAACGATACCATTGCAGGCGGCTCTGGCTCCGACACGCTGTTCGGCGGGGTCGGCAACGATACGATCAACGGCGGTAGCGGCGATGATGTGATCGGCGGCGGCGACGGCGAAGACACGTTAACCGGCGGTTCGGGCCGCGACACATTCGTGGTCGAAGCCGGAAAGACCCAAACTGATGCCGATTTCATCACGGATTTCAGACCATTCGACCGGATTGCTCTGGCCGATGCCGAGGGCCGCGACATCATTATCCGTCAGGCTGGTGCGGATACAGAAATCTTGGCTGACGGCGTGCTGGTGGTCACCTTGCTGGGCACGCGCGCCAACCGGGTGGTGAACAATGTCGAATATGATGGCGACCCTGCATCGATCGATGCCCCTGCTGGACGGGGCCGGGGACCACGTTTCGACGAGTTCGACTTTGACAATTTTGGCAACGACGGCGAACCGGGTCCGGTTCCGCAAACCATGATGCCCGCTCAATTTGCTGCGACACAGGTCAACATTGCAAGCGTGTTTGGCGAAGCCATCGCCGGTTCGGGAACGATTGAGCTTGGCTCAGAAGCCCGCGAGTGGGGCGACAATCCGTGGATCATCCACAGCGCCCTTGGAACAGACTCTCTAGTCTGATCCGCGGCATGCGACAGCAAAAGGGGGCGGCAAGGATCACTCTTGCCGCCCCTCTTTTGAATGCAACATTGGGCTAATTGCGAAAGGCGCGTTCGAATTGATCGCTCAGCGGCTTTAGCAGAAACGACAACATCGACCGGTTGCCGGTTTCAATAAACAGTTCAGCCGGCATGCCCGAAACGAGAGCCATCTCATCGGCAATCGCCTGATCCTCTGGGTTTAGCACCACGCGAACCCGGTATAGCCGCAGGCCGCTTGCCTGATCTGTGACGGGATCAGCAGAGACAAACGCGACCTTGCCCGAAAGTTCGGGTGTGGAGGCCTGATTGAATGCAGACAGCCGCAGCCGCGCCGCCTGCCCATCCTTGACCCGGTCAATGTCGCTGGGCAGCACCAATCCGTTGAACACCAGACGATCATCGCGCGGCACAATTTCAAGAATGGTCTCGGCCGGACGGATCACCTCTCCGACCGCTCCGAACGCCAGTTTGTCGATAGTCCCAGCATAGGGCGCGCGGATCGCCGAACGGTCGAAAGTGTCCCCTGCACTCGCGCTGGCGACGCGCTGTTGGTTGATTGCTGCCTCGATCTGCGCGAGTTCTGCCCCAGCTTGCGCGCGTGCGGTCTGACCGATCTGGATACGCTGCTCCTGCGCCTGAGCAATTCCGGCGTTGGACTGCGCAATATTAGCTCTGAGCGCGCCAATCGACCCTTCGAGTTCGATCGCCTGCCGCTCCATCTCATTGAGCCGCCGGATGGTCACATAGCCTTGATCGAACATGTCGCGCAGCATGGCGAGTTCGGGTCCGATCAATTCCTGCTGCTGCCTCAGCGCGGAAATCTGCGCTTCATACCCGTCGATCTGGCGTCCAAGCTGGTTCACCCGTTCATCAAGCTGAATACGCAGGCTGGCGCGTTCAGAGCGGGAGATGCCAAAGCGGCGCTGTTCCGACGCGATAACGGCGCGCGCCTCGGCGCTGTCGTCCTGGATCAGTTCCGCCGGAAAGGTGATTGCTGCGCGCTCTTCGATTTCGGCCACCAGTCCAGCCCGCCGCGCCAACAATTGCGCGAGCGACAGCTCCGAAAATTCGGCGCTCAATTCGGTGACATTGCTGTCGAGCCGGATCAGCAGATCGCCGTCCTCAACCATATCACCATCGCGCACCAGAATTTCCGCGATCACCCCTCCGGTGGGGTGCGCAATTCGCTTGATCCGGCTTTCCGGTCCAACCTCGGCAGTGGCAATCACCGCACCACCAATCGGCACGAGAATGCCTCCGATCAGCACCATCAAAGCCAGCACCGCCGCAGCGATCATCGAGGTCCGCATGCGCGATCTGACACGCGCGTCAAACTTGCTGGCTGCCGCTTCGACGTCCTGCGACAGCGGCATGGTGAGCAGCGCATTCATTGTGCCGCGCCTTCTTTGGCTGCGGTGACTTTATGCGTGTGGCGGATGGGGGTTGCCGCGTGTGGTGTTACCATTCGGGACAGCACCTCGTCACGCTCTCCAAATGCGGCCATCTTGCCGTCTTTCAGCACCAGCACCTTGTTGACCTGCCGCAGGGCGGAGGGACGATGCGCGACGAGCACTGCAATTGCCCCACGCTTTCGGCAGGCAGCAACCGCATGGTCAAGCGCGGCTTCCCCATCGGAATCGAGGTTGGAATTGGGCTCATCCAGAACCACCAGAAACGGATCGCCATACAGCGCGCGGGCCAGCCCGATGCGCTGGCGTTGCCCGGCCGATAATTGCACCCCGCCCGCGCCGATCCTAGTGTCATAGCCAGCGGAAAAGCCCAAAATCATCTCGTGCACACCCGCCATTTGTGCCGCAGCGATCACCGCTTGCGATGGGTGCTCCGGGTCGAAGCGGGCGATATTCTGCGCAATGGTTCCATCAAACAATTCAGCGATTTGTGGCAGGTACCCCAGATGGATACCCAGTGCATCGGGGTGCCATTGTTCAAGGCTCGCACCATCAAGCCGCACCGACCCATGGGCCGGCGGCCACAATCCGACGAGAGCGCGTGCCAGCGTGGTCTTGCCCGCCGCGCTCGGACCGATAATTCCCAGCGCATCGCCTGCCATCAGGTCGAACTGGATCCCTTCGATGACCGGCGCCTCCATACCTGGCGGGATAATGACAAGGCTTTCGAGGGTCAGCGATTGGCGCGGCGATGGCAGCTGCGTCGTCTGACCTTCGGCCCCTGGCACGGCGGCGAAGACACGCTCCAGCCGCTGCCATCCCTGCCGCGCGGCGGTAAACGCGCCCCAATGGGCAATCGCCTGATCAATCGGAGCTAGCGCGCGGGCCGCCAGGATCGAGGCAGCGAACACAATCCCGCCGCTCGCTTCCCCTGCCAGATACAGCAGGGCACCGACGGTCAACACCAGACTTTGCAGGAACAGACGAAAGATTCGGCTGATGCCCGAAATCAGGCTCCCGCTGCGCGCCACCGCATCCTGAGCCATTCCCAGTTGAGTGTTGGCAGCGTGCCACTGATCAGCCATCCGCTGAGCCATCCCAAGCGTTCGGATCACCTCGACATGATGGCGAGTGTCGCCCGCCAACTTCGCCCGCAGCGCGCGCGCACGGCTGAGCGCTTCGCTCGGCCCGCTTGTCATGCGATCATTCAGGAAGGTGAGCGCAACCAAAATTAGCGCCCCCGCCAAAGCTGTCACGCCCAGCCACACATGCAGCACCATCAGCAGCGCGATGAACAGCAACAGCCAAGGCAGATCCATCAACGCGCCCGGTCCGGGCGAAGACAAGAAGCTCCTGATAGAGTCAAGATCGCGCATCGGTGTCAGGCCATCGTCGCCTTCCTCACCCTTTTGCAGAGCCAACCAGGCAATTGCGCGGTGCACCTGACCAGTCACCCGCGCATCGAGCGAGGCCGCGACATCGCCCAAGATGCGGATGCGCAATAGGTCAAACAGGCCCTGAAACACATAAACCACAACGATCATTGCCAGCAGGCCAAACAGCGTCGCCGTGCTACCGCTGGGCATCACCGAATCGTAAATCAGCAACATGTAAATTGGCCCGCCAAGCAGCAGGACATTGATTATCGCACTGAGCCATCCGACTGTAATAAAAGCCGATTTCGACGCAGAAAGGGCCGCGCGCAAATCAGATGTCGGTTCGGATTTCATAGTCAACCGGATTGCGCAGCATATGCGACAGGTTAAAGACTCCCAGCGAGCCGATGGCCGCATTCAGCGAGCGTCGCAGCGGCTAATCCGTTCGAATTAGCGGCAGCAGCTTACACCGAGTTACAAAATCGTTTTTTTGAAAGCTTTATCGGCTAAGGCTACGCGCAATCATGTCCGACAAGCTGAACGACGCCCTTACCGAGAATCGCCAATTGCAGCGCATGGTCGCTTCGATGCGCGAAGCGTTGGAAGAAAAGGATTATGAAAACCGGCGGAAATTGCAGGCTGCAATGGCTCAGGCGGCGGCTGAAATCGCGCAGTTGAAAGCGGCCGCGCAGGCACTGCGCGACGAATTGGAAATCAGGGCGCACGAAACCGGGAAGCAGCGTCAGGCCGCTCGCCAGGAAGCCGCTGCGGAAATCAAACTGCTCAAGGAAACCTGTCAGGCGCTGCGCGACACGCTGGACGACCACAAAGCCGAAGCGGCGCAAAGGGTGCAGGCCGAAAAGCAGACCGCCGCCGGAGAGACCGGACAATTGCGCCAGGCGGTCCAGACCCAGCGCGAAGAAATGGACAATATGCGTGCGCGGTTTGCCGAAGAACGACAGATGCTCGAACGCCAGCACCGAGACCGGCTGCGAGAGCTTACCCAAACGATCCAGCACTTGCGCGAGAGCCTGACGGAGAGACAAACATGAACGATGCATCCGGAACCATTTCGGCGGGTTCCGAATTGTCGCAAGCTGAACGCGTGCGTCAGCTCCAGATGATGCTCGACGTGTCGCGTCAAGTGGCGTCGATGGACACACTCGACGCAGTGCTCGATACGCTCGTCAGCGTCGCTGTGCACCAGACCGGGGCGGAGCGCGGTTCGCTGTTCCTGCACGATGCGGCAACCGGAGAACTGTTCAGCCGGATCGCGCAAGGCCTCAAACGCCGCGAGATTCGCATCCTCGATGACGTCGGGATTGCCGGGTCGACATTTCACAGCGGCGAAGGATTAATCATCCACGATGCCTATAATGATGAACGATTTAACCGGCAGGTCGATGCCGAAACCGGCTATGTCACCAAATCGATCATGGCGACGCCGGTGCGCAACGCCCGCAATGAGATCATCGGGGTGGCGCAGGTCCTGAACAAACAGGATGGGCAGTTTACCGAGCATGACCTAGCGGTGCTTGACGGCGTGACCACGCAATGCGCGATCACGCTGCAGTCGATGCAATTGGTCGAGCGGATGGAGGACACCCGCAGGCGCGAGATCGAATTCCTCAATATCGTGTCCGAGATGACTTCGGAGCTGGAATTGTCGGTCCTGCTGCGGCGGGTCATGTCCGAGGCAACTTCGATGCTCAACGCCGAACGATCAACGCTGTTCATCAACGATGAAAAGACCAATGAGCTGTTCAGCCATGTCGGCGAAGGGCTCGAAGCGATGGAAATTCGCCTGCCCAACCATCTGGGCATCGCGGGTTCAGTGTTTACCACGGGCCAGGCGATCAACATTCCGCACGCTTACACCGATTTGCGGTTTAACCCTGCCTTCGACAAACAATCGGGTTTCTTTACGCGCTCGATCCTCTGCGTGCCGGTGATCAACAAGAACGGCGATGTCATCGGCGTCACGCAGGTGCTCAACAAAAGCGGCGGCCC
This sequence comes from Qipengyuania sp. ASV99, assembly GCF_047872805.1. NCBI lineage: Bacteria > Pseudomonadati > Pseudomonadota > Alphaproteobacteria > Sphingomonadales > Erythrobacteraceae > Qipengyuania > Qipengyuania sp. ASV99. The sequence continues at coordinate 151,495 of NZ_JBLQUK010000005.1, forward strand.
CTTCACCGCAGAGGACGAAAGCCGATTGAAAGCCTTCACCGCGCAGATCGCCATCGGGCTCGAAAACGCCAAGCTGTTTGGCGATATCCAGTCGATGAAGAACTACAATGAGAGCATGCTGCAATCGATGTCGAACGGCGTGATAACCTTTGACGAAGAAGGCACGAACCGCACCTGCAATCAGGCTGGTTCGCGGATATTGCGCTGCGATCCGGCGGCGATTGTGGGCAAGACACCGCTGGAAGTGCTGGGTGAAGACAACCAATGGCTGGTCGATAAGATCGCGCGAGTGGCGGAAAGCCAGTCGGGCGAAAATCTTACCGATGTCGAACTGGTGTTTGGCGGAGATACGGTGTCCGCCAATGTCACCGTCCTGCCAATGCAATCGGGCGAAGGGGCGGCGCTCGGCACGCTTGCCATGATCGAGGATATTTCCGACGCCAAACGCGCGAGATCGACTCTGTCGCGGTATATGGACCCAGGCCTGGCCGCACAGATGCTGAGCGGGGGCAAGGAAGATGAAATTCTGGGCGGCAAGGATACGACCGCGACCGTCCTGTTTTCCGACATTCGCGGGTTTACCACGATCACCGAGAAACTCGGCGCGCAAGGCACGGTGGCACTGCTCAATGACTATTTCGAACTGATGGTGGATTGCATCTCCGATCAGGGCGGGATGCTCGATAAATTTATCGGCGATGCAATCATGGCGGCGTTTGGCATACCGATTGCCCATGATGACGATGAGGACCGGGGCCTGCGCGCCGGGATCAACATGATCAAGGCGCTGTGGGAGTGGAATGTCGAGCGCGAAGGGCGCGGCGAAATGCCGGTCGATATGGGGCTTGGCCTCAACACCGACCGCATCGTGGCGGGCAATATCGGATCGCGCAAGCGCATGGATTACACCATGATCGGTGACGGGGTGAACCTCGCCGCAAGGCTGGAAAGTGCGTGTAAGCAATATTCTGCGCGCATCCTCCTGTCCGAAAACACCGCCTCCCGGCTAAAAGGCGTGTATCGTCTGCGCGAAGTCGACAAGGTGGTGGTCAAGGGCAAGACCGAACCGGTCGGCGTGTTCGAATGTCTCGATTATCATTCGGATGCGAGCTTCCCGAACCTGATGGACGTGCTCGGCAATTTCAACGAGGGCGTAAAGGTGTATCGCCAACAGGATTGGGACCGGGCGGCAGGCTATTTTACCAAGGCGCTGGACGCCAATCCCGACGACAAGCTTAGCCGCACCTATATCGAGCGGTGCGAATTGATGAAGGCCAACCCACCCGGCGATGACTGGGACGGCGTGTGGATGATGACCTCGAAATAGGGTGCCTTAATGAAAAAGGCGGAGCAATCGCCCCGCCCTTATCGTATCAAACGACAATGAATCAGCCCGCCGACAACGCAATGTGCCGTTTCATGTGGTGGTCGACATTTCCAAACTCGGAATCGAACAAAGTCAGCCGTTTGAAATAATGACCAATGGCGTATTCATCGGTCATGCCATTGCCGCCGTGGATCTGGATCGCTTCCTCGCCCACCTTGTGCGCAGCCTGCCCGACGCGGACCTTCGCGGCTGACGCGGCCAGCTTGCGCTCACGTTCCGAGGCATCGAGCCGCAGGGTCGCAAGATAGGTCATCGAAACCGACTGTTCATATTCGGTGTACATGTCGACCATGCGGTGCTGGAGCACCTGGAACTTGCCGATCGGCACGCCGAATTGCTTGCGCTGTTTCGAATATTCGAGCGTGATGTCATTTGCGACCTTCATCGCCCCGCAGGCTTCGGCGCACAGCGCGGCGATGGCTTCATCGGTGACCTGCTCAATCAAGGGCAGTGCAGCGCCTTCCTCTCCGATCAGCGCTTCAGCGCCGAGCGTGACATTCTCGAAATAGACTTCGGAAGCCTGCCGTCCATCAAAGGTTGGATAATCGCGGGTGACGACGCCCGCGGCCGATTTATCGATGACAAAGACCGAAATACCCTGCGCGTCGCGGCGCTCGCCCGAAGTGCGCGCAGTCACAATCAAATGGCTCGCCCAAGGCGCGCAGATGACGACTGCCTTGTGCCCGTTCAGGACATAGCCCGCGCCATCTTTCCTCGCACTGGTTTCAAGATCGGCATAATCATAGCGCCCGCGCGGTTCGGCATAGGCAAAGGCGAACACCCGGCTGCCATCAACGATTCCGCCAATATGCTCTTCCTTTTGCGCGGTTGTTCCGGCGTGTTTCAGAAAGCCCCCGGCGCAGACCACGGTCGGCACGAATGGTTCGACAACCAGTCCTTTGCCAAATTCTTGCATTACGACCATTGCGTCAATCGCGCCGCCGCCAAAGCCGCCGTCTTCTTCGCTGAACGGCATGCCGAGGATGCCGAGCTCGGCCAGCTGCGCCCATATTTCGGGGCGCCAACCGGCTTCGCTGGCGATGACTTCACGCCGGGTTTCGGTGCCATATTCTTCGCGCACAAGCCGTGAAAGGCCGTCACGCACCATTTCTTGTTCTTCGGTGAAATTGAAGTCCACTTGGGTTCCCCTCAATGTCGCTCGTGCTGCTTACAGGCCGAGGATCATTTTCGTGATGATGTTGCGCTGAATTTCATTCGATCCGCCATAGATCGAGGTTTTGCGCATGTTGAAATAGGTCGCTGCGGCGTGCTGCGCGTAATCGGGGCCGACGGGATATTGATTTGAACCTGCATCGCCCGGCACCTGCGCAATATTGCCATACATTGGCGTGCCATAGCTGCCGACCGCTTCCAGCGTCAGCTCGGTCAGGCGTTGCTGAATTTCTGTGCCCTTGATCTTGAGGATCGAGCTTTCCGGTCCCGGCCCCTTGCCTGCCTGTTCACCGGCAAGTGTGCGCAGTTCGGTAATCTCCAGCGCGGCGAGATCAATCTCCAGCTGGCTGACTTTGCGCGCGAAATCGAGATCGCTCAACAGCGGCCTGCCGTCGAGCGTTTCCTTGGCCGCAATCTCGCGCAGCTTTTCAACGCCGCGTTTGGACCGAGCAACACCCGCAATCCCGCTGCGTTCATGGGCGAGCAGGAATTTGGCATAGGTCCAGCCCTGATTTTCCGCGCCGACAAGGTTTTCGACCGGAACCCGCACATCGGTGAGCCAAGTTTCGTTCACCTCATACCCGCCGTCAATCAGCTTGATCGGACGCACTTCGACGCCGGGCGTTTTCATGTCGAGCAGAATAAAGCTGATGCCCTCCTGCGGCTTGGCCGCATCGGGATCGGTGCGGCACAGGAAGAAACCCCAATCGGCATATTGCGCCAACGTGGTCCAGGTTTTCTGCCCGTTGATGACGTAGTGATCGCCGTCCCGCACAGCGGTGGTCTTGAGGCTGGCGAGATCGCTGCCCGCGCCCGGCTCGGAATAGCCCTGACACCACCACACATTGCCGCTGCGGATACCCGGAAGGTGCTGCGCCTTTTGCGCTTCATTTCCGAATGTATAGATCACCGGACCGACCATCGACACACCGAAAGGCAGCGGCATAAGCGCATTCACGCGGGCATTTTCTTCCGACCAGATATAGCGCTGCGTCGGGGTCCAGCCGGTGCCACCATATTGGACCGGCCATGCGGGAACCGACCAGCCTTTTTCTCCCAGCACTTTATGCCATGCGACAAAGTCTTCGCGCGCCAGATCTTCGCGCAGACCCGTATCGCCAAGATGCTTGGGATAATTTGCCTCGATAAAGGCGCGGACTTCCTCGCGGAACGCGATTTCTTCGGGCGTGAATTCAAGATTCATCGGATTGCTCTCCCAGGAATTTGACCTTTGCGGTGATCTTCGGACTGCCCCTGCCATGGGCTCAGCCCTGCTCAAAGCTGAAAATGTCGTAGGCCAGCGTTGAAGCGCAATTTGATGGGCTGGGGCAAGCCCTTTGAGTGCCAATATTTGCAAGGTCCGTTCGATGACGGACAATTGTGACCGCCACGTCGCTGGACTTGTTCGGATTCCCATCGCAGGTTCAGAATTGCTGCACTAATCCAGTCTGCATAGCGTCTAGCTGAGGGGAATTTCAATGTCGGCATTATTCCGCGCTTTGGCGATCATGACAGCGGCGCTGCTTGCGGCTGGTACACTTGCCGCGCAGTCTAATCCTTTGCTCGCCAACCCGTCTCTAAGGGCGCTCGTCGGCGGCGTCGAAGATGGGTCTGAGCGGGGCGAGATTGTACTCTCCGAACTCACGGTCTCCATCGATCAGCATGGGGCAATGGCCGAGGTTCAAATCGACGCGAGGCTAACCAATCCCACCGACAATGAAATCGAAGCTCGCTTTTCGATGCAATTGCCGCACGGAGCGGTGCTGACCGGATACAGTCTGGATATTGACGGCGTGATGATCCCCGGCAGTCTGATCGATCAGCCGCGGGCGCAGCAGGTTTATGAAGATGAAGTGCGCGGCAATATTGACCCCGGTCTCGCTGAAATTTCACGCAACAACGCGTTTTCGACTCGAATTAATCCGGTCGCCCCCGAGGGCAGCCGCCGCATTTCGCTTTCATTTGTGACCCATGTCTCTGAGGCTGACGGTCTGATAATCCCGCTGAATTCGGTCGGGCCTGTGGGCGTTTTCAGGTTGCAGGCATCGGTCACCGGGGTTGCCTCCGCACCAGTCCTGATTTTGGCTGGTGCCCCGCCGACGGAGTTTCAGCACAGCGGCCGTGACTGGGTGCTGGCAGATTATCGATTGAGCGAAACCCGCTTGGCAGGCGATCTGCAATTGTCGGGCGCCGCCCCCGACCGCAATGCAATGGCGATGCGTCATTCCAACGGACGCACGTTCTTTGCAATCTCCGATCAGATTGCCGCGACGGACCTATCGCTGGCCCCGCCGCAGCGCGTTCGCATCTATTGGGACGTTTCCCGCTCGCGCGCCGATGCTCTGCTGGACGCCGAACGCGCATTGCTTAGCAGCTTTCTGGGCGAATTCGCACCAAGCGATATTGATGTGGTCAGCTTTTCAAGCGGCGCACCGCAATTAGCCCATTTCAGCGGTGGCGAGGCATCGGCGGTTGATGAATTTCTGGCCGCCCGCACCTATCGCGGCGCGACCAGCTTTGCCGGATTGAACGCCATTGCCGCCGCGGATGCTGATCTGTGCTTGATTTTCAGCGATGGCGGCAACTCGCTCGATCCGCAGGTGCGGTTTCAGCCCGATTGCCCGCTGTTCATCGTTGCCAGCGGGCCAAATGTCGATGCAACCCGGATCAGTCGCCTTGCCGATGATACCGCCGGGGCTGCGCTTTATCTTGGCACTGATAATCGGGATCAAACCCTTGCACAGATGCGGAAATTGCCAGTGGGGGTGACTTCCATCCGCGATGCAAGCGGTCAGCGTTTGAGCTACCGCACGCTCCCCGCCGGAGAAGGGCAATGGAGCGTTGTGGGAGAATTGGGCGACGAGCACACCATTAACGTCCACCTTTCCGGGACAAATCGCCGCGAGCGGCGCAAGGCATATACTATTAATCCGGCGCACACCGTACGCGGCGATGCCGCTGGAGCGCTCTGGGCGGCGCAGGAAGTAGAGCGCCTGTCCGATGATCCATCCGACCGCGAAAAGATGCAGGCGCTTTCGCAGAGCTTTCAGGTGGCCAGCCCGACCATGGCGTTTCTAGTGTTGGAGCGGCCAGATCAATATGTCTCCGCCGAAATCGCCCCGCCCGATGGCTTTGGCGAGGAATGGCGGCGGCAATATCGTACGGCCAAGGCGGAACACGATCGGGCAAGCAAATCCGAACGCGAGGAACGGCTGGCCTATGTGGTGCGCGAATGGGAGCAAACGCGCCAATGGTGGTCTGCAAAATACGATCAAGCCGCGGCCATGCGCACTGTTGATGCCGCGCCCGGCGCTACCGATCTGGATGCGGAAGCAGAAATCGCCTTTGAGCCTCCACCCCCGACGGCAATGATGTTGCGCGAAGACGCTGGCCCTGCACCGAATGAGGCAGCATTTGCAGATGATGAAGTCATTGTCGTCACCGCCTCTCGCCGTGAAGAAATTGACCAATACGCATCGGCAGACATTGCCGCTTCCGCGCTCGACAGATCTGCGCCAGAGGCTGCTGTTAGAAATGACAGCGCGATTGCCGTGCAGGTCGATCTCGCCAGTGTCTTGAACGAACGCCCTTATCTCAGCGCGCTTGATCTGGCCGATGCTCGCGAGCGTTTGCCAGTGTTGGCGACGCAGGAACAGGCGTATGGCAGTCTACCCGGCTTCTACTTCGATGTGGCTGAATGGTTCAGGTTGAAAGGAGACGCGGCGCTCGCACGGCAATTGCTGCTTTCAGCGCTGGATCTTTCAACCAGCGACGATGAGACGTTGCTGATTGTCGCGTTTCGGTTGGAGCGGGACGGAGATCACGACACCGCCGTGCAATTGCTCGAAGCACTCGCATCGCGGATCGACTATCGACCGCAGCCCAAGCGTATCCTTGCGCTTGCTTTGGCAGCACGCGCAAGGGGCGCGTCCGGGGATGCACGTCGCAGCGATCTGGAGCGGGCCTTTCGGTTGCTGGCCGAAGTCGTGCTCGACCCCGCAGATGATCGCTATGCCGGATTGGAGACAGTCGCGTTGATGGAGCTCAATGCGCTGATCCCGCTAATCGAAGCGGTAGGAGGAACTTGGGCGCTGGATGAACGGCTGATTGCGCGGCTCGATGTCGATATCAGAGTTGTGGTCGAATGGACCAGTCCAGACGCCGATCTAGATCTGTGGGTCAGGGAGCCTTCGGGCGAGCAGGCGTCCTATAGCAATCCGCGCACCGCATTGGGTGGAAAACTTTCCAACGACATGACCGATGGCTATGGGCCAGAAGAATATGTGCTGAGAAACGCCTATCCCGGCAGCTACCAAGTCCGGGTGCAAGGCTTTAGCGGCGACCGGATCAATCCTAATGGTCCCGGCCGGGCGATGGTGCGGCTGATCCGGGCATTCGCGCGTGATGGCCAATCCGAGCAATTGATCGATGCCGAAATTGGCTTTGACCGGTCGAACCCGAGTGAGAATGACCGCGTGGTGGCGACCATTCAGGTTGCTGAATAAGACCCGGCATCGCCGCTGCGGCCCGCGCTATTCGTGGCGCAGTGCGTCAATCGGGTCGAGCTGAGAGGCGCGGCGCGCGGGGTAATATCCGAACACGATGCCCATCGCCGAGGCGAACAGAAAGCTCATGATGTTGATCGCAGGGTCAAACACGAAAGGCACGTCGATCGCTCCCGCCAGTGACACCGAAGCCGCAAACGCCAGAAGCAAGCCGGCGATTCCCCCCAAAGCGCACAGCACCACCGCTTCGGTCAGGAATTGCAGCCGCACCTCACGCGCCAAGGCGCCGATTGCCAGCCGGATGCCGATTTCGCGGGTGCGCTCGGTGACGGAGACAAGCATGATGTTCATTATCCCGATCCCCCCAACTAGCAGACTTATTGAAGCGATTACCGCCACCATTGCAGTCAATGCCCCAGTGACCGCGCCCAGCGCATCGTTCACCTGGGCGGTGTCGATAACGTTGAAATCATTGGCTTCGGCCACTTGCAACAACCGGCGTTCGCGCAACAGGGCAACCAACGATTCTTGAATGACCGAAGACGAATAGGCACTGTCGTATTTGAGCACGAAATAGTCGAGATTCTCGCTCCCGCGGAAACGTCGCTGAACGGTCTTTAACGGCATGATTACAGTGTCATCATCATCCGCGCCGCCCCCGCCCTGTCCGCGTTCCTCCAGCACACCGATGACAGTGCAGGAGACCTCGCCAAGCCGCATAATTTCACCAACCGGGCTTGCGTCGGGCAAAAAGATAGCATCGCGCACCTTGGGGCCTAACAAGCACACATTCTTTCCAGCGACTTCCTCGTCGCTGGTGAACGTGCGCCCTTCGGTGATTTCTATGGACTGCGCCTGAAGAAAGCTGCGGTTTGCGCCGCTCACTGTCGTGTCCCAGTCCTGACCGTTGTAAAATGCTGTGGCATTTGCGCTTACGGTACCGGCAGCGACTTCGACACCGGCGATCTGCTGCGCAACTGAATCGACGTCATCCTGATCGAAGGGGCGCACTGTGCCGCGATCGGTTCGGACTGGGAACACGATGAAATTGCTAGCCCCCAGTGATGAAATCTCTTCCTGCACCGACGCTGTGACCCCGTTGCCCAGCGTGACCATCGTCACCACTGCCGCAACGCCGATAATAATACCCAATGTCGTGAGGATCGACCGCAGCAAATGTCGGCGAATCTCGCGCAGGGCGAGCAGCAGTGTAGCCCCGAACATCAGCGAGTGTCCTCCATCCGGCGCGCGCCCGCTTCGGTGCGGTCAACCAAGCCGTCACGGAAATGGACAATCGTCTTGGCAAAGGAAGCCATTTCTTCCTCATGTGTCACCATGATAATGGTGATGCCATCATCGTTAAGTTTGCCAAGCAGTTCCATGATCTCGACCGAGCGTTCGCTGTCGAGGTTGCCAGTGGGTTCATCGGCAAGCAGAACGTTGGGGCCGGAAACCAGCGCCCGGGCAATCGCAACCCTTTGTTGCTGCCCGCCAGAAAGCTCTGATGGTGTGTGCGACGCCCACGGGGCCAGCCCAACCTGATCGAGCGCATGCATCGCCGCCTCGCGCCGCAGAGATTTCTTCTCCCCGCGATAGAGCAGCGGCAATTCCACATTCTCCAGCGCCGTGGTGCGCGACAGCAGATTGAAGCCCTGAAACACAAATCCTAGATAACGACGACGGAGCAGACTGCGCTGGTCGCGGTTCAGCGCCTGGACTTCGACCCCGCGAAACCGGAAGATTCCGGCGGTGGGCACATCAAGGCAGCCAAGGATATTCATCGTCGTTGACTTGCCAGAACCAGACGGGCCCATGATCGCCACGAACTGTCCGCGTTCAATCGTCATATCGACACCTTTCAGCGCCTGAAACGCCGCTGGGCCGGTGCCAAAGACCTTGGTGATCCCTTCAAGCTCGATTAGCGGTCTTTCGCTTTGGGCCTGATCGCTCCGGGAGTGGTCGTTCATCCGCCTTGCGCCTCAACCCCGGTAACGACCTTCATGCCCGCTTCCAGCTCGTCCGACTGAACTGCAGTGCGCCGCCCGTCGCTTTGACCGGTGACCACATTGATCGCGCGCAGCGTTCCGTCTGATTGAAGCACCTGTACCTGCTGACGGGACCCCGCGCCAATGCCTGCTTCCTGGGCCTGTTCTTCCAGCCCGACGCTGACCGATAGCACACCCCCTTCGCTTTCCTCTTGCTGGTCCACGCGAAAACGCAAGGCGGCATTGGGGACCAGCAAGACCTTGCCGGTGGATTGGGTGGCAATGGTTGCGGTGGCGGTCATTCCTGGGCGCAGCAGGCCTTTGGCGTTTTGCACGGCCAGACGCGCCTCATAGCTCACCACAGACCCACCTGCAGCTGCCGCAGCGGCAGAGCCTGTCTGGCTTTCAACTGTATTGCCAGAGGCGAGATCAACCCGCTGAACTTTCGCGGGAAAGCGGCGTCCGGGATAGGCGTCGACGGTGAATGTTGCGTCTTGCCCGGCCTCGACTTGTCCGACGTCGGCCTCATCAATCGACACCCTGAGCTGCATTTCGGCCAAGTCTTCGGCAATCACGAACAAGGTGACAGTGTTGAAGCTGGCGACAACCGTCTGTCCCGGCTCGATTTGCCGGGCCAGCACGACCCCGGTGACCGGTGCCCGGATGACGGCGCGGCTGCGGGTGGTCGAATTCGCCCGCAAGGTCGCCTGTGCGGCCTCGATATTCGCGCGGGCGGCAGCCACCGCTGCCCGGTCCCGCGCCACCGCTGCTTCGGCCTGTTCAAGCTCAATTTGTGAAGGCACTCGGCCGCCGGAAAGCTCACGCACTTCTCTCAGCCGTGCAAGCTGCGCAGTATCGACGTCGAGCGTCGCCTGTGACTGCAAGAGGCTGGCGCGGGCCGCGTTGAGATTAGCCTGCGACTGCGCAATCTGCTGATCGATGATTTCGGTGTTGATGATCGCAATCACCTGCCCGCGCGTCACCCGGTCGTTGACATCCACCAACACCTGTTCGACCGGTCCGTTGACTTCGGAACCAACGGTGACTTGATTGGTCGGGCGCAGATTGCCGGTTGCCGTTACGGTAAGTTCGAGCGCCCCCTCCGCGACATCCTGCGTGATATAGGTGCGATCCTCGTTCCCCGACGAACACATCGCAACAGCGAGAACCAACGCAAGGATAATCAACCCGGGCAACCAGAATTTCATCCATCGACGCCAGCGCGGCTGGGGTTTCTCTCCCAGAAATTCCTCAACCTCTGCGGCTGGGGCAGAAATGTCAGGTGCGGTGTTCATTGCCCATTGTTTCCTGTTTCATTCGCAGAGCTTATTGGCGCGGCGATTTCGGGACCAGCGCCTGCTGTTGCCTGCCAGCCTCCGCCCATTGCCCGAGCAAGCCTGACATATGCCGAGGCGCGCGCCGCTTCGGCCGTCACCTGTGCAGTGCGTGCGCTCAGCAATTGGTTTTCCACGCTCAGCAAGACCTGGAAATCAATCAAGCCAGCCTGATACTGGCTGCGCGCAAGAATGGCTGCGCCGCGCGCGCCGTCACTTGCCTCGATCAAGGCGGCAACCCGGCGTCCACTCGCGGCGAGATCGACGGAAGCGGTTTCAACATCTTCTAGCGCTATCAGGATTGACTGCCGCCATGCCGCCAGCGACCCGTCTGCAATCGCCTCTGACGCGTCAATTTGTGCGCGGGTGCGGCCTCCATCGAACAGCAGTTGAGACACGCTGGCCAGCACATTGCCGGTAACAATATCCAACAAATCATCCACACTAAATGCGCTGCTGCCAATCGACCCGCTCAGCCGAACCAACGGGTAAAGTTGCGCGCGCGCGACACCGGCCCTTTCAAGATCCGCCGCAAGCTGCGCCTCGGCTGCGGCGACATCGGGCCGCATTCGCAGTGTTTCTGCTGGCACCCCAAGCGCGATGGCTTGTGGAGGTGCTGGGACTGCGCGAGGGTCGGCGATCAACGTGCGATAGACCGCCCCCGGCGGCTCTCCGATCAAGGTCGAAATGGCGTTTGCCGTGGCCACCAGATCGCTTTCCAGTTGAGGGATTGATGCTGCCGTTTGCGCCCGCTGGGTTCGCGCTTGTTCGACATCAAGGCTGGAGACGAGGCCTGCCTGCGCGCGCCACTGCGCGATCAGGAGATTGTCATCTTGATTCGCCAGCGAGGCTCTCGCAATATCAAGCTGCGCAGCGATCGAACGCGCGGTGATCGTTTGCACCGCCACATTGGCTGCGATCACCCGCTCAACATCGGCAGCGGTGTAACCCGCCGCCACGAGATCCGCGCGCGAGGCGGCGATTGATCCACTGATCCGCCCGAACAGATCGGTTTCCCACGCCACATCGCCGGAGACAGAGAACTGGAATTCATCCGCCGAAAAATCGCCAAAATCGCGGCCAATGCCTGCGCCTGCGGTGGCATTAGGAAGGCGCGCAGCGCGGGCCTCTCGAAGACCCGCTTCGGCAATCCGCAGACGTGCAATCGCCTGAGCAATATCGAAATTGTTAGCCTTCGCGCGCGCCACGAAATCGTCAATCAACGGATCGCCCAGTGACGACCAATATGCGCCCAGATCAACAGCCGCAACCTCGCCCGGCGGAATTGACCAGCGTTCGGGAACAGGCAGCGCTTGTTCGAGCGAAGGCACATCGACCCTTGGCAAGGCGCAGCCTTGAATAAGAAGAAGCAGCACCAGCAATGCGGCAGCCTTAGCAGGAATGCCCGTCTGGCCGCGGCAAACTGTGCCATTGTACATCCGCGAGCGACCCCCAAGCTGCTGAATCATTTCTCTTTGAGCCATGAAAATGGCAGGCATTAACCGTTATACAACCCCGCTATTCTCAGGATCAACATTCGTCGTCGGATCCTATGCCACCTTTGACGATTGCTGTGTCAGCAAAAACGGGCTGCCCGCCAAACGCGTCACGCCTTCAGCCAGAACCGGATGACCATTGCCACGATGCCAAGCAGCGTAACGCTCGCCAGCCAAATGCCCGCCATCCATGCGAGCCGTTTCCATAGCGGCGATTGATCGGCTGGCTGGTCGGGCATCAGTGATAGCCCTCTTCACCGACCTTGCCGCGAAACACCCAATATGCCCATGCGGTATATCCGATAATGAGCGGCATGGTAATCGCCACCCCGACCAGCATGAAGATCTGGCTTTTTTCAGGCGCTGCTGCATCCCAGATGGTGATGCCGGGCGGGACGACATAGGGCCACATCGTCACCCCAAGTCCAGCCATGCCAAACAGGAATAGCGCCACCGCCAACCAGAACGGCGCGCTGTTCCCGGCCCGCCTGATGGCAAAAATCAGGCCCAACGCGATCCCGCCAGTGAGAACCGGTACGGGCGCAGCATAAAATATCTCCGGCGCGGTCAGCCAGCGAGCGGCATAATCCGCGTTCAGAAAGATGTTGTAGAGACTGACCGCACCCATCAGCATGATGGTTGCAATGGCCGCACGCAGCGCCAGCCATCGCACGTGATCTTGCACCCCGCCGTCAAGTTTCCAGATCAGCCAAGTGCTCCCCAGCAGCGCATAGCCCGCGACCGTGCCCAGCCCGGTGAGCAAGGTGTAAGGCGTCAACCAATCCCACCAGCTGCCGCTATAGGCGCGGCCGGTGACTTCGATCCCTTGCAGCAGTGCGCCTAGGATCATCCCTTGGCTCAGCGCAGCAATCAGCGACCCGGCGAAAAACGCCGTGTCCCAGAACCGCCGATGCCCCGGATCGCGCCAACGATATTCAAACGCGACCCCGCGAAACACCAGGCCAAGCAGCATGGCAATCATCAGCGGATAGGTCGCAGGCAGGATCACGGCATAGGCCAAGGGAAACGCTGCAAACAATCCGCCCCCGCCGAGCACCAGCCATGTCTCATTGCCGTCCCATACGGGTGCGATAGAATTCATTGCGCGGTTGCGGCCTTGTCCCACTTGCAGGGTCGGAAACAAGATGCCGATGCCAAGGTCAAATCCGTCCATGACAACATAGGCAAAGACCGCGAAGGCAATGATGAATGCCCAGATGACTGTCAGGTCCATCAACTCTCCTCCTCAGCGTCGGCAAATCCGCCTTCAGCGCCCAGGTTCTGGGCTGGACCCGGAGTGATTCCCGCGCTTCGGATCGGGCCGGTTTCGTCGTGCTGCGCGCCAATATCTGCGGTTTGAGGGGGCTTGGTCATCAACCTCAGGATATACCACACCCCGACCCCGAACACGGTGAAATAGACCAATATAAAAGCCAGTAATGACACTGCGACCGCTGGCGCATCGAGCGGGCTGGCCGCATCGGCGGTGCGCAGCAGGCCATATATGACATATGGCTGGCGTCCGACTTCGGTGGTGATCCATCCGGCCAGCACTGCGGCAAATCCGCTTGGGGCCATGACGAGCGCCGCGCGGTGGAGCCACGGAGCATCGTAAAGCCGCCCGCGTATCCGCGCGTAAAGGCTCCATAACCCGATGCCGAGCATGGCAAAACCAATCCCAACCATGATCCGGAACGACCAGAACACCATGCCAACCGGCGGCTCTTTATCGTCAGGGATTGTGTCCAGCCCCGCCAGCGGCGCCTCCAGATCATGTTTCAGGATCAGCGAGGAGAGCTGCGGTATCTCGATCGCATAGCGCACGGTCTTGCTCTCACTGTCTGGAATACCGAACAGGATCAGCGGCGCGCCATCAGGGTGACTGTCATAGTGCCCCTCCATCGCCATGACTTTGGCGGGTTGATGCTCCAAGGTGTTGAGCCCGTGCAAGTCGCCTGCAAATATCTGCAAAGGTGTGACCAGCGCCGCCATCCACATGGCCATTGAAAACATCGTGCGCGCATGTTGGTTGCTGCGATCTTTGAGCAAGTGCCATGCGCCAACCCCGCCAACCACAAATGCGGTGGTGAGATAGGCCGCCATCACCGTATGCACCAAACGGTAGGGAAAGCTGGGGTTGAACACGATATCCCACCAGCTGTCACCGGGCAGGAATTGCCCGTTCTCACCCATCACATGCCCCACCGGGGTTTGCATCCAGCTGTTGACTGACAATATCCAAAATGCGGAAACAAACGTGCCGAGCGCCACCATCAATGTGGCGGTAAAGTGCAGTTTCTTGCCGACCTTGCTCATACCGAACAGCATGACGCCAAGGAAACCGGCCTCAAGGAAGAAAGCAGTCAGCACTTCATACGCCATCAGCGGACCAATCACCGGCCCCGCGACATCAGAGAACACCGACCAATTGGTGCCGAACTGGTAACTCATCACGATGCCCGACACGACGCCCATGGCAAAGGCGATGGCGAAAATCTTGATCCAGTATTTGAACAGGTCGAGATAGACCTGTTTCCCCGTCTTGAGCCACAAACCTTCGAGCACGGCGAGATAACTGGCCAGCCCGATTGAGAACGCCGGAAAGAAAAAATGGAAGCTGACCGTGAAGGCGAACTGGATGCGAGCCAGCAGCAGAGCGTCAAATTGATCGAACATCTCGGCTCCTTAACACTGCGACCAGTTCACGGGACATGCAAATATTGCAACACATATGCGCATAGACCTTCAGATCAACCCGCGCGCCAGATATTGATCGGCGGGCGGGGGCGGCTCGCCCGTGTCATTTAGCAGTTCGGCAAAGGCGCGGTCCTGTGACAGGAACACTTTGCCGTTCAGCTCCTCGGCAAAATGAGTGCGATTGAGCCGGTCCATGACCGGGCCTTTGACCTCCGATAGATGCAACCCGATCCCGCCATCGCCCAAACGGTGATTGATGGCCTCAAGACTTTCCAGACCCGAGGCATCGATTGCGTTCACCGCGCTGCACATCAGGATGACGTGCCGCACCTCTGGCCTGGCTGCGACCTGTTCCAGCACATATTCCTCCAGCCAACGCGCATTGAGATAGGTCAGCGATTCGTCGATGCGGATCGAGACGACATGCGGAACGGTAAAGACCTTGTGCCGGTCGATATTGCGGAAATGCTCTGTTTCGGGCACCCGCCCAACGATTGCGGCATGTGGGCGGCTGGCCCGCCACAGATAGAGCAACAATCCGGCGCTGATCCCGGCGATCACGCCCAGTTCCACACCTGCAATCAACGTCGCCATAATGGTGACAAGATGCGCGGCAAAATCGGCTTTTGAATAACGCCACAGCCGGCCCGGCGTTTTCAGATCAACCAGGCTCAGCACTGCAACAATTATGGTCGCCGCGAGCGTTGCAATCGGCAGGCTGAACAGCAGTGGGGTGAGAAACAATGAAGCCAGCGCTATCCCGCCCGCAGTGAACGCTCCGGCGGCGGGGGTCTGCGCCCCTGCATCGAAATTCACCGCAGAACGCGCGAAACCCCCGGTTACCGGATAACCCCCGGAAAGCGCGGCGGCGATGTTGGATGCGCCCAGCCCGATCAGCTCCTGATCCGGAGAAATTCGCTGGCGACGCTTGGCGGCCAGCGTCTGCGCCACCGATACGCTTTCAACATAGCCAATGATGGAAATGAGCAACGCGGGAACCCACAGCTTCTCGATCAGCGCAAGATCGGTCGATGGCATGGCAAAGGGCGGCAAACCTTGAGGTATCGCACCGACCACCCGCACCCCTTTGTCGCCAAGATCAAAAGCAATCACCACCGCTATAGTCAAAGCAACCGCCGCGACGGGTCCGGCCTTTGCGAGCATGTCCGCAGCACGGCCGGGCAGGCCCAGACGCTGCAATGCGGGTTTGCCCCCTTTGCGCACCCAGAACAGAAACAACATCGCCGGAGTGCCTATCGCCATCGTCCAAGGGTTTGCCTCAAAGACTGCGATGGCCAGCGAGCCGAGCATTTCCGGCCAATTGTCGCCGCCTGCGTCAATCCCCAGGATATGCTTGATTTGGCTGGTGGCGATCAAAATTCCTGAGGCGGTTATAAACCCGCTGATAACCGGGTGCGACAGCAGGTTAGCGAGAAACCCGGCGCGAAGCAGCCCAAGCACCGCAAGCATGATCCCCGACAAAAACGCCAGCGTAATCGCCGCTTCGAGATAGGCGGCGCTCCCTTGACCTGCGACCGCCCCAGCGGCTGAAGCAGTCATCAAAGATACCACTGCAACCGGTCCGACAGCCAAGGTCCGGCTCGTCCCGAAAATTGCGTAAAGCACAAGCGGCAAGATCGAGGCATAGAGACCAACCACCGGCGGAAGGCCCGCGAGCAAAGCGTAGGCAAGGCTTTGCGGGATCAGCATGATGGTGACAATAATCGCCGCCATCAGATCGCTGGTCAGCACTGACCGATCATAGGTCCGACCCCATTCGAGGACAGGAAAATAGCGCGATAGCATTTGCCAATTGCCCTTTCGCCCGCGCTATTGCGCGACCATATTGCCGGGCGCAGCAAGCCATTCGCGGCCCTTGAGCATTCCGTTCCAGTAAATCCACGGTAGCGCGTCGGCCTTGAGCATCCATGACAGGCGTTGAGGCCGGGTGCCGTCGATAATCCAGTCCGGAAAGCTCGGCATCAGCTTTCCGCCATAGCCAAATTCGGCCAGCACAATCTTGCCGCGCTCCACCGTGAGCGGGCAGGAACCATAGCCGTCATAGCCTGCTCTCGGCCCATGCCCGGCAAGCTGCTGCAACAGATTGACCGCCACCACGGGGGCCTGTTTGCGCGCGGCGGCCATGGTTTTGGCATTGGGCATCGAACCAGCATCGCCAAGGCCAAAGACATTGGGATAGCGTACGTGCTGTAACGTGTGCGGATCGACATCGGTAAAGCCGCTCTCCGCCGCCAGCGGGCTGTCTGCGAGAAATTGCGGGGCGACCTGCGGCGGCACGACATGCAGCATGTCGAAATCGCGCGTCACCTCGCCTTCACTGGTCGCAAACGTCGCCTGCCGGGCCGCTCCATCAACCGCGATCAGATTGCTGCCAAATTGCGTGTCGATGGCGTATTTATCAATATATTCCGATAGCGCAGGGACATAATCCGCGACCCCAAACAATACCCCGCCGGCGTTATGAAATTCGACTTCAATCTGGCCAAGGACATCGCTGCGAAGCCAATGATCACACGACAGATACATCGCCTTTTGCGGCGCACCGGCGCATTTGATCGGCATCGGCGGCTGGGTGAATATTGCGCGCCCGCGCTTTGTCTGTTGGACCAGTTCCCAGGTGTAAGGCGCCAGATCATAACGATAATTAGAGGTCACGCCGTGCTGCCCTAGCGTCCCTTCAAGCCCCGTGATTTGCTCCCAAGCCAGCCGAATGCCCGGCGCTACCACCAACGCTTCATAACGCACCTCCGTGCCATCGGTGAGTGTGACCTGATTATCATCGGGCTGAAAACTGGCCGCCGCCTGTTTGATCCACGTGACCCCCTTGGGCATGACGCTGGCTTCGCTCCGCACGGTCACCTTGGCATCAAAGACCCCGCCGCCGACCATGGTCCAGCCCGGCTGATAGGCGTGCGTTTCGGCTGGATCGATCACCGCAATATCGAGGTCTGGTCGGCGCTTTAGCAGCGATGCGGCAGACGCTATTCCCGCGGACCCACCCCCGACGACTACGACTGTATGCAGTAAGGTCATGCATTTGCTCCGGAATTGGGCGCTGTTGGGCAGAGGTTCACTATCGTGCGTCCTCGGTCAGCCGGGCGAGCGCCATTCCCGCCAGCATAGCGGCGGTGAAAATGGCCGCAGAAATGGGTTCAATCACCAGCGCGGCAATGCCGGGGCCGGGACACAGACCCGCAATCCCCCAACCGATCCCGAATAATGCCGCGCCGCCAATCAGACGCGGCGTGAGATCGCTGCGCGTGGGGAACGAAAACGTATCCGCAAACAATGGCCGCGCAAGACGCGGCTGCAATTGCCATGCTACAACCATGACAAGCACTGCACCGCCCATGACAAACGCTAGAGTCGGATCCCAATTGCCCAACAGGTCGAGAAAGCCGCGCACTCGCGCCGGGTCGGTCATGCCGCCCAATGCCAGCCCGGCCCCAAACAATATCCCGGAGATGAGAATCGGCAGGTTGCGCAGGTTCATGGCAGCACCTCCTGCCCCAGTGCGTTCATGACCGCGACAGTCACGATCCCGGTTGTCATGAACACCGCAGTTGCAGCCAGCGAACGCGGCGAAAACCGGCTCATCCCGCAAACGCCGTGGCCGCTGGTGCAGCCGCTGCCTATCCTAGTGCCCGCGCCGACCAGCAATCCCGCGATGACAAGCACCAGCGGATTGGCAAAGCTGGGCTGAACAGTCCCACCTGCCGCCATCACTATTGCCGCGCCGAGCGGCAGACCGAGCAGAAACAGCCATGCCGACAGCTTCGGTAGGCTGCTATCGCCAATCCCGATCGCCCTTGCAGCGATACCGGAAACGCCCGCGATGCGCCCGGCCCCCAGCAACATCAATGCCGCTGCCAGACCAATCAGGACTCCGCCGCCAAGACCGGCAAGCGGGGCGGCATTTGGATAGCCGGAGAGCATCATACAGCATTCACCGGGATCTTGATGTAGCTGACGCCATTATCCTCTGGCTCAGGCAGCCGCCCGCCGCGAATGTTCACTTGCACCGAAGGCAATATAAGATCGGGCATCGCCAAGGTCGCGTCGCGTGCGGTCCGCATCTCAACAAATTCGTCTTCGGTTACTCCGTCGCGGACATGGACATTGCCGTCGCGCTGCTGCCTGACGGTCGTTTCCCAGGCATAATCGTCACGCCCCGGCGCCTTGTAATCATGGCACAGAAACAGCCGCGTCGCATCGGGCAGCGACAGCAAGCGCCTGATCGAGCGAAACAACTGACGGGCATCGCCGCCAGGAAAGTCGGCCCGCGCGGTTCCAAAATCAGGCATGAATATCGTGTCGCCGACAAAGGCCGCATCGCCGATGATGAACGCCATGTCGGCAGGCGTGTGGCCGGGGACATGCAGCGCGATCGCGCTCAAACGGCCAAGCGCGAACTCCTCCCCGTCGCCGAACAAATGATCAAATTGCGACCCGTCGCGTTCAAATTCAGTGCCAGCATTGAAGAGTTTGCCAAACACGTCTTGCACGCGCGTAATCTCGCGGCCGATCGCCAGTTTGCCGCCTAGCTTTGCCTGAAGATAGGGCGCGGCGGAAATGTGGTCGGCATGAGCATGCGTTTCGATCAGCCACATCACTTTCAGATTATGCGAAGACACGTATTCGATAATGCGGTCCGCTGATCCATGGGACGTCCGCCCCGATGCAGCCTCGTAATCGAGGACCGAATCGATAACCGCCGCCTCAAGCGTCGCCGGGTCGTGAACGACATAGCTGATCGTATAGGTTGCCTCGTCAAAAAAACCGGCAACTGAGGGGCGCAAAGCCTTGTTCTGCTGGGCATTGGCAATCTGGCTGGACGCCTTTTGCAAGGCCGTATCGGTCTGAACCACGTCATTGCTCCATTTATTTACATTAATTATGTATATGTATTGCAATTAATGTGTCAAGAGCTATAAGCGTCCTATGGACACAGAAATTACGACACAGGCGCGCGCCGGCCTGCGGATTGGCGACACGCTCCCCGATTTTGAAGCCCGCAGCACCATAGGACCGGTCAAGCTGTCTGCCTTTCGCGGCCGCTGGCTGATCCTGTTTTCGCATCCCGCGGATTTCACCCCGGTATGCACCACAGAGTTCGTCGAACTATCCAGCCAAGCGGATGAATTCGAAAGGCGTGACTGCGCGCTCATGGCCTTGTCGGTCGACAGCCTGTTTTCGCACTTCGCCTGGCTGAGGCTGATCAGGGACCGGTTTGGTATCGAAGTGCGCTTTCCGATTGTAGAGGACCCAACGCTGGTCATAGGCCGGGCCTTTGGCATGGTCGCGCCCCAGGATAATGACAGCGCGGCAGTGCGCACAACATTCTTTGTTGACCCTACAGGCGTGATCCGGGCGATGACCTGCTATCCGGCCAGTGTCGGGCGCTCGATCCCCGAAATGCTGCGCATGCTCGATGCGCTCATGGCGATTGACGAGAGCGGCGGGCTGGCTCCTGCCAATTGGCAGGTTGGCGCGCCGCTGCTGCGGGCCCCGACGAACGACCTCGACGAAGTCTATGGCGCGTCAGAGGAAACCGGGTGGTTCCTGCGCGATATGCCGGGCGGTCGCAAACAATGAGCGAGGCGGCGATCAAAGAGTTGAAAGCCATGGCGCATCCGCTGCGGTATCGTATTTTAGAACAATTGCGCGGCGGAGAGTTGAACGTGGGCGAAATCGAGGAGTGTTCGGGCATCGGGCAGCCGGCGCTCTCGCAGCAACTCGCGATCCTGCGCAAAGCGGGGCTGGTCTATACGCGCAAGGATGCGAAGCTGGTCTATTACCGCCTCGATAGAGACCGGCTAACCCAGCTTGGCGGATTAATCGGCAAATTGGTTCCCAGCGGTGATGCCCCCGCTGAACCCAAACGCCAGCCGTCCCCGGGAGCCGCCAACTTTGCGCGCCTGTCCTGAATAAAGCGGATCACTCGATCAGGACAAAGGGTGCCCAGATCGACGGTGACGCTCCGCCTGCAAAGTCAGGATCGTCAATCATGGCCAGTTGCGCCTGCCGAAGCGCTTCGCTGCGCAAAACGCCATTCCTCGCTGCGCTGACCGTAGCCACGCTCAACCGGGTGGCGGCATCGTCGCGCACTGGCCAATGCGACAGCAACAGCGAACGCGCGCCCGCCAGTTGAAACGCGCGGGCAAGTCCGCTGTAGGTCGGCGAACCGCGCCCTTCACCGGCCGCCGTGTTGCAGGCCGACAGAATGATCCATTCCGCCGCCAGAGACAGCCGGGCAATCTCGCTCGCGGTAAGCAATCCGTCATTTTCAGCAGTGCTATTCCCGGCCTCAGGCGTCATCACCAGCGCCGGTTCGCTCAGACCGGCAATCTGCCCGCTGACCAGCCCATGCGTGGCAAAGGCAAGCACCTGATACTGGTCCAAAGGCGCAGCGCGCACGGCGGTTTCGGTCGCGTCATCGCCAACCAGAATCAGCGTGTCAGTGCCGGAAAACGCCCGCTCAAGCGCGCTCAGCTCTGCCCTTGCTCCCGGCAGCGAAGGCAGCGCCGCGATGCTGGCAACATCGACTATCACTCCGCGCAAGGCCGCGTGGTTCGCAGGGGCTGCGGCCAGAGTGGGCGCTCCAATCCCGGCAAATTGACGCTCCGCCGGGGCGCGGCTGCGCATCCGCTGGCCCAGCCCCGCCGTGATCGCCACGGCATGATCCCGCACCAGATAAGCGGGCACCGCCCCCGTCACGGGCGGTCTTGTCACCAGCACCGATGGCGGCAGCG
This sequence comes from Qipengyuania sp. ASV99, assembly GCF_047872805.1. Classification (NCBI taxonomy): domain Bacteria; kingdom Pseudomonadati; phylum Pseudomonadota; class Alphaproteobacteria; order Sphingomonadales; family Erythrobacteraceae; genus Qipengyuania; species Qipengyuania sp. ASV99. The sequence continues at coordinate 172,845 of NZ_JBLQUK010000005.1, forward strand.
CGGCAAGCGGACCGCCTGCAGGAAAGATCAGCCGCGCCTTGCCCTTTGCTGCTGCCACGATTTCGGGAGCGAAAATCTGCAAATAGAGCTGATGCGCGGCATCCGCGTCAAACCCGCCCGCGGCCTCGCCCAGTTCTCCGGCAATTTCCCCGCCCAGCCCTGCATCCAGTGAACCGCGCAAGCGGGCGATCAGGCTACGGGTTGAATAGAGCGGAGTGATGGTCTGTCCCCACGCCAAACCCTCCGCAGTCAGCGCAATCGTCACAACCCGGTCGGAAAACACCATCGGCAGGATATAGGCCTCATCCGGGGCCATAAGCGCGCTCGCACCCGCAATAGACAGCGGTTTGGGTCGCAGGAACTCGGCGAAATCAGGGTATTTCGCCTCTAGCGCAGCCTGCGCTGCCGAACGCCGCGCGCGCGCTTCGGCCAATTGCTGCGCGCTTCCTTCTCCTGCGGCGAAGCGCGACCGCGCCTCTTCCTCTGCGCCGCGCGCGCTTTGCACATCTTCAATCGCGCGGCTGAAGCCGTCGCCGTCGCCCGGATAGGAAAGCGCGGCGGCGCTCATGGCGAGATCGCTGATGACTGCCAGCTGCGCGCTGCGCCAGGCGCGTTCAGGATCGTCATTGAGCAGTGCAATAAGCATCGAATCACGGAATATCGAAGTGCCGTCCTCAGCAATCGCCCGGCGGTCCTGATCGCGGGCATAGACGTCGAGCAAGGCGTCTTCGTTGAATTGCAGCACCGGGGCCATTTCCTCTGCTGCGCGCGGCGCATTCCCAGCGCGCGCATGGATCAGCGCGGCACGGGATTGGCGCGTGCGGCGCTGCGGGTTGTTTGGCTCCAGCTTGCGATAGGCTTCCATCGCTTCCTCGATCAGGAAGACGGCTTCGCCGTGATCGCCAGCAACGCTGAGCACATTGGCCAGGTCGGCGCGCGCGCGCGCCACGCTTAGATCATCGTCGGGAACATCGGTGAGTTTTTCCAGAGCAAAGCGAAAATACGTGGTTGCTTCCTGCGGGCGGGCATCTTCAAACAGCAATTGCGCGATCAGTGCCCGATGATAGCCGCGCTCCTTGTCATCGGAATAGGCTTCATTGGCCTCGGCGCGCAGCGCCACATCCACCGCCTCCCCCGTTCGGCCCAGCCGCGACAACAGAATGGCGGTGTTCTGATAGATCGACAGCAATTGCGGGTCGTCCTCGCCCCATTCCTTCACGCCAATGTCGGCGATGCGCGAGAACAGATCGGCGGCCTCGGCAATGCGGCCCTTGTCGAGCGCGACCAATGCATTGTTGAGGAATACATAGAGCCACCCGAGGTGATCGCCGCGCGGCAACAGCTCGAATGCCAGCGCCTCTGTCTCGCGCACAGCAATCGCGGCGGCTTCGAGATCCCGGTTGCGCAGATAGGCGGCGTATTGATAAGCGAAATTGACCCGCGCAGGGTCACGCGGCGACAGATCGACCCGCGACAGTTCCAACGCGCGCTTGTGCCATTCGATCGATTTACCGAGATCATCTTCGCGTTGATAGAAATAGCGCGCCAGATGATGCGCGGCAAAGGTGCGCGCATAGCACGGCGTACAGCTTTCGCTTTCGACGATCTGGTCAAGTTCAGCGCGATATTCCTGCTGCACCGCTGGATCGGTGACAAAGGCGACAAGGCCATGCCCGACTGCGCCGGCCCGCGCATCAGGGTGCAGGTCAAGTGTGGCGTTCGCAAGATAGAGTTCGTAGGCCTCGCGGTATTTCGCCTTGCCAATCAGCCCCATGATAAGGTCGGACACGCGCTTTGCCCGGACGCCTGCATCCGCATCCGCTGGCATTTGGTCATAGGCCATCTGCGCAGCGGGAAGGATCCGGTTTGCGTCGCCATAAATGTCAAAATATTGCGCCGCCGCAGGGTTGGCCGCCAACAAGAGCGCAGCGATCAGGCCGGACTTAATCGAAGACGAGAAAATACACCGCACGGCCCGTTCCTTCATTCACCAATTCGATCTCGAACCGCTGTGTATACATGGGCGTAAAGCGACAGGCCGGTTCGCGCGAGATTTGCGGGTTGCAGACCAGCCGCGAGCTTTGATCGCTGACCTTGATCCGCACTGGCCCCGAACCCTGATGGGAAACTGCCAGTGTGCTGGGTTGTCCGGACTTAAAGGTCTGCGCACTGCGCCACACTTCGCCTGGCGCCAGTTCGCCGCGCACATAGGCCGGACCAAGCAAGCGCCCCCGAAACGGCGTGCCTTCGATCCCAGCCGCGCGTGACCATTTTGCGAGCATATCGCTTGCCGGATCTACTTGGACGCTTTCATGCGGCACCAACCCGCTCGCCTGCAAACTATTGACCAGTTTGATCAGACCCTCGCGCTCGCTGCTCGAATGCGCCGCTTCGGCCAGCGCAAGCAAGCGGGCGATGCGATTGGCGCGCAGTTCTGCCGCACCGCCGCTTGGTGTTTGGCCAGCGGCGGGAATTGCCGTGGCGACCCTCAATTGTCCGCCGTCATTAGAACGCGCGGCGGACGAACACGCCGACAGCACCGCAATGCAAGCGGCAAGAGCGATTGGTTGGCGAAGCATACTCATTCCCCTGACATCACTCATATAAGGTTTCCTTGGCATGCGCTCTTGTAAGAAAAGGACACGAAGTAAGCGCCTCTCATTTCCGCAGCCGGAAACTTGATCCCTTGGCGGTTTCATCAAGGCTGAGGGTTAAACCATGGCGTTCTGCAATCGCCTGCGCCAGCGCCAGCCCCAGACCGCTGCCATGCGCATCGGCGATGCTGCCTCTGCCGCGATAAAACCGCTCAAACACGCGCTCCCGGTCAGACGGAGCAATGCCCGGCCCATCGTCAGCGATCACCAGCTCTGGTCCCGGCGAAAGACGAACTTCGACGCGGCCACCGGGAGGGACATATTTGAACGCATTGTCGAGTATATTGGTCACCAGCCGGCCAATCTGGCGTTCTTCACCCTGGATCACGACACCCGGCTCGACATCGCACACCAATTCGTGCCCGGTCTCCTCAGCGCTGCCTGCGTAAAGGTCGCAAATGCGGGTCACCAGAGCGCTAAAATCGACCTGCGCCAGCCCCGCCCGATCGCCCCGGCGGGTCTTGCTGGCGGCAATATCGAGCAAGGATTCAAGCGTCTGGACAAGCCGCTTGATTTCTGCGCGGGCTTCTATCAACCGCTCGGCAACCTCGGCTCCGGGGTTTTCCTTCAGTGCTTTGAGCAAACGGTTGTCGAGATGCGATAACGGCGTGCGAATTTCATGCGCAAGCTGTTCCGATGTGTCTTTGTAAGCCTCCATCAAATCGCGAACCCGCGCCAGCGCTGCGGCGCTGTGCGAGGTAAGCTCGTCGATCTCGTCATATTTCCGCGCATTGGTCATTGGCAGGGCGATCGGGCCATCGGGCGTGCGAAAGGCGGAGTTGATCTGGCCAATCCGGCGCTGGAGGTTAAGCGCAGCAAGCCGCCCAAGCAGCGCCACAAGCGCAACGAACACCGTCCCGCCCAGTGCAAAGACCAACGCAATATTGGTCAGGATCGTATTGTTGCCGTCCATCCGCCGCGCGACCAGCAGCCGCAGATCAGGGCCAAGTTGAACCGCCCGCGCGAATCCGGTGGAGCTGGAACCAATGGCGATAATCCCGCTCTCCGATGTCATCGGATCGAGACCGGGCCAGCCCGCGATGTCGCCAACGATCCTTGCGCCGCGATCATTGGCGAGCAAATAATGCGGAGTGCTGCCCTCTGCCGGGGTCAACGCCAGACGATCTGCAATACGCTGTTCCAGCTCAGCCTGGCCATTGCTCGCATAAATATCGACAAGTCCGGCAATATCGACGTCAATCTCGCTCAGCGCAGCCTCTTGGAGGGTGCGTGTCACCGATTGATGCGTGACGAACCACAGGCCCAGCACCAGCACCAGCGAAAGACCGATCGCGCCAACCACCAGCCGCGCGAATATCGATTGGCGCGCCTCTATCGTTTCCTCCCATCGAGAATACGATAGCCAGAACCCCAGATCGTTTCCAGCGCGGGGGCGTCAAAGCCATCCTCCAGCTTACGCCGCAGCCGCCCAATGTTGACGTCGACGACATTGGTCTGGGGATCGAAATCCATGTTCCAGACATCGCGGAGCAACATTTGACGGGTGACGATTTCACCTGCATTTTCCATCAGGTAGCGGAACAGCTCAAACTCTTTAGGGCTCAGCGCAAGATGCCGATTGTCGCGGAAGGCGGTGCGCGCTTTGACGTGACATTCGAACGCCCCAAACAGGATCACCGCGCTGTGGGCCTTGCCAGAGGCGCGGCGATGCAGTGCGCGCAGGCGCGCGAGCAATTCTTCGGGTTCAAAGGGTTTTGCCAGATAATCATCGGCCCCTGCGTCCAGCCCATCGGCGCGGTCGCTAGACCGGCCCAGCGCCGAAAGAATCAGGATGGGCGTGTCGATGCCGCTTTCGCGCAACCTTTGGGTAATGGTCAACCCGTCGATGTCGCCCAGCATCCGGTCGAGAATGATGACATCGAAATCCTCCATCCCGGCGCGCAGCAAGGCGGAACCGCCGTTGTCCTCCCAGACCAACGCATCACCTTGCTGCGAAGCCAGTTCGCCGACCGCTGCGGCTGACCGCGCGTCGTCTTCGACATAAAGGATTTTCAGCGGCTGTGTTCCCTAGTTCATCAGCGCGGAGGAAGCATTTCCGGGCCGCGCGGTAGCTGCCATTGCTTCTTACTGAGCGCAAGACGACAGCGCGCGCAAGGTAGGCCCCGCGCGCGCCGAAAGTCAGTTGAGCGCTTCGACCGAGACCCAGCCCTTGGTGCCGAAATTATCCTCGACCTCGATAAACAAACCTTCGCGGCGGCCTGTGGGTGAAAGCGTCGTGCCCACCATTAGACCGCGCACAATCTCTGCATTGTCCATCGGCATCGCCAACATCGACGTTGCAATCGCAACCGTGGCGGCTTGCGGTTCATTCGTAGGGGCGGCTGCCATGCGCGGCACCGAAGCGATCGTCGCTTCCTGGGCTACCACTTCGTTAAAGGCGATCACAAAGGCTTCGACCAATTGCTTGCCCTTGCGGCTATCAGCGTAGCCAGCTGCATTGGCACCCGTGCTCCAGCTGTTGCTGCCGCCAAAGGTCATCGAGCTGCGCCGGACTTCGCCGCTGCCGGTGACAACGGTCAGTCCGGTCGCCGGGTTCAGCAATTTGATTCCGGCGGCGACGCGGTTGCTCTTGCCTCCGAACCCGCCAAACATGCCCAACACTGCTCCTGCGCCCGGAACGCCGCGCAGCAAGGAACTGGCCGCGCCAGAGCGGACAAGCCCCTCCATAGCGGCAGATTTGGCCACTTCGATCGACTGATCGACCTCTTCCTTGCTGCCTGCGACCACGTTCATAAGGAAATCGGCAGGCACGCCGCTGGCGGCATTGTGCGGGGTGAAACAACCCGATTCAATCGCCAGCGAATTGATCAAAGCACGCGGAGATCCAAGATCGAATTCGGCCCAGCCCTGTGTGTCCCCATCGACCACGGCAATGGTGCCGAGGCTGGTTTCGCACGCGACCAGATCGAGCTCTTCGTCGTCGGCCAATGCTGGCGATGAAACGCCAATCGCTGACGCTGCAAGCGCTGTCATCGCAAGGCGTGAAATGTGTTTGCCCATTGTGTTTCCCCATCCTTTGTTTGTGCAGGAACGGGTGTGGCGGACCGCTGACCAGCCCGCCACACACACTCGCTGTCAGAGATGTGACAGTTTCTGTTAGGAACCGGCTACCTCGGTGCTACGGCGTCACTGCCAAAGCTGATCATGCCGCCCATCAGCCGTTCAGCATCGCGCATGGCCGCTTCGCGCTGAGCCAGCTGGAAGCCCGGCTCGCGCCCCTCTGCGCCAGCCAGTCCCGCTGGAAGTTGACCGAGAGCGAGCGGCGTTGCAAACGCGGCACTCTGCCCGCCCGCTTGCCCCCCGCCGGACCAGCGGCTCCAATCGAAGCCGGAGATAGGGGCGATACCGGGGGCAATTGCGGCAGTGGTATCAGCGCCGCTGGTGCCGCTGGCACCAACACCAGGAGCGACAAAAGCGGCCGCGCCATAGGTGCGCAGGTTTTCATTCGCAGCTTCGGCAAAATTGTACGAAACGCCCACAGCCGTCGCACCGACCCCGCCGAGTGCACCGCGCATGTTCGCCTGACATGCCCCGGTCGGGCAAACAGATCCTGTTCCGCTGACAGCCATGCTATTGGCGCCGAACTGGTTGGCAAAGTTGCCGCTCGTTTCGATCGGACGGTCACTTGCGCCAAAATTGTAACTCGACCCGCCAATGCCGACCGTAAAGTTGAAATCTGCAGTTGGGGCCGCGCCAAAGGCAATCGCCATTGTCCCGTTGAAAGTGCCCGGCGTAAGGCTGGCATCTTTTACGGTGGGATTGGTTGCTCCGGCGAATTCGTATGTGATCTCCCCTGAGGTCGGATGCTCGGTTGCCGGATCAACAGCGACGATATGGAAACCGCCATTGGCAGGAAGTGTAAAGCCATCGGTGTCCGCAAAATAGCGACCTCCGCCCTGCCCGTCGGCCCAGCGGGTCCAGCCAATCAGTCCGTCGCCGCGCGAGCCTGCTTCCATTGCGGTCGCCGTGCCGATGTTAGGACGCTCATTTTCGGCGGTGAAATCGTTGATCCTCGACACATAGCCGACAGGCGCGCCGGCTGAGTTGTAGGTCACTTCGGCTTTTTCGCGCATGTCGATGCCAACATCCGCCCCGGCATAGGCGATTAACTGGTTTTCAACCGCATTCCCAGCGGTGCCAGTCGTCGGTGTTTGACCAAAAGCCGACGGATCATAGGTGCCGGGTGCCCCGAACAAGGCCGACCCGCCAATATCAAGTTGATCCGCGCCCACCGAAATATTGTAATTGATCGCCCAGCGTTCTCCCAGTTGCGCCCCGCCGACGTTGTATGAAACCGCCGCCTGACAGGCATTGCCGTTGCATCTCGTATCGCTTGCTGTCGCAAAGGATTCGAACACGCCCTGCCTGCGGGGAAGGAAGTTGGGGCTTTGGAAGTTCCAGTTGTAAGTGATGTCCGGCATCGTGACCGTCGCATCAAACTGCATGGCGAGCAGCGTCTGAGACTGCCAGTTGATAACCAGCGATCCGTCAAACGTGCCCGGCGCGGTGCGGCCATCCGAATAGGTTGGCGTTGTTGCTCCCAAGAGATCATAGGTGATCGTCCCGCGCAGATTGAAATCGCTCGAGGTGGGATTGGCTATCGCCCAATGCACGGCATCATTGGCGGTCGCGGCATAAGTGCCGTTCACTAGATTAGCAGTACCATCGACCCAGCGCCCGATAATTCCGTATTCGTCGCCGATGATCTGATCGCCAACCGCCGTCCCGCGTGAGAACGGACCGATCGAATTGAGCACCCCTTGTGGGCTGACATCGGTGCCATTGGTCCGGCTGGTGCGGGTAAAGCCTGCCTCGCCGTACGATAGCGCCGCAATCACCAATCCGCTGGTGCCGAAATTAGCCACTGTGCCGACCACTGGTCCTCCGGTTCCGACGCCGCCAGAAGTGCGCTCTGGCCCGGACTGAAAAATCGCGGCTCCAGCCAGGTTCTGGCCAATGCCTTCGCGCACCGCACGATAGGTAAGACCGATGGTGTTCATGTCGCCAGCAAATCCAGCGGTCAGGCTGAGCCCGCAGGTGTCGATGCTGTTGCAGGTGCCGCCATTATCGCTCGCCGCGACAAAGGCGCTGAAGGTGCCAAGGGTAGACAGGCCAATGATGGTGGTGGATTGTGATGGGTCTTCGATGCCGCCCGTGGTCGAAAAGCTGAAGACATAAGGGTTGGCTCCGGTCGGCATGGTTATGCTGCCTTCGAGCCCAAGCTTGATCTCGGCACCAAGCAGAATTGCCAAGCTTGCATCAAATGTGCCCGGCGCAACCGAACCGTCCGTAATCGTCGGGCGGGTCGCGGCGGTCTGATAATAGTCGAGCCGCCCAGATGCTGGCAGAGCGAAATCGGGCGCCACCGGACGGGTAAGGAGATAATGCAGGCCCTGATTCTGGTTAAAGGTGAAGGTGTTGGGGATCGAAATCGTCCCGTTCGTCCAGCGCCCGATCAAGGCATCCGAATTGCCAAAGATATCGACCACCTCGGTGCTGCCCTTGGTCCGGGTCTGTCCGGTCGAAGGCAGGCGAACATAGGATTGCAGTCCGCCATCCTCGTCCAGTACGAGATCCCCCGCCTTGAATCCCAGCCCCTCGCCGCCGCTCAACAACCCGGCATTCAATCCGCCGCCAAGCACAAAGCCGATCAGCGGTTCAACCGCGTCAAAACCGCCGGCGTATCCCGTGAGCATGGCGGGAATATCGGGATTGCCGCCAGTGCCGCCGCCGTTGTTTCCCGGCAGACCGGCAAACATATCGGGATTGCCGCCGCCTTGCAGAAACGCAAAATAGTCGATGAAGAAAGCGTTGAGTTCGGCAAACCCAGCCAATCCGCCTTGCAGCGCGGCGAGCGCGGCCAGATACGCCTCTAGCGTGGCGGCATCCAGCACCGTGTAATCGCTCGGCAGATTGCCCGCCGCGAGGAAATCGAAATAGGCGTTCAGCGCGGCGACGAAATCGGCATAGACTGGCAGCCCAGCGAAATTGACCGGGTTACCGCCGCTCAGCACAAACGCAGCATAATCAGCGAAGAAATCGTTGAGATTGCCGAACCCGGCCAATCCACCCTGTGCATTGGCAAGTGCAGCCAGATAGGCGTTGAGCGTCGCCTGATCGAGCAAGGCGTAATCCGCCGGGAAGCCGCCAGCATCGAGGAACGCGAAATAGGCGTTCAACTGCACAACATAGTCGGCGAACACGGGCAGTCCCGCAAATCCGTCAATCGCGCCGCCATTGCCCACAAACACGAAATAGGCATTCAGCAGCGCCGCGTTGTCGCCCAGCAAAGTGTTGAGCTGACCCGACTGCAGCACCGAATTGAAGAACGCCTGCAGCTGAGCAATGTCGGCTTCGGTGTAGTCTGACGGCAGGCCATTCGCGCTCAGGAATGCGGCATAGGCATTGAGCGCCGCGGCAAAGGCCGGGAAATCTGGGGGCACCGGCAGCTGTGCAAAATTGTCGGGGTTGCCGCCACCCACCACGAAGGTGAAATAGGCTTGGTAGAATGCCGCGAGGTCATCCAGAAACGCACCGGTTGCGCCCGCCGCTTCGAGCGCGGCGAGATATTGCTGGATCGTGGCCTGATCGAGCACCGCGTAAGATGAGGGCACCCCGCCTGCCAGCAGAAAATCGAAATAGGCCCGCAAATCCAAAGCATAGCCCGCAAAAATATTGGCGTTCAGCCCTGCAAAGGCATCAAAATCCCCGCCTGCCGCCACAAACTGACTGAAATCTGCAAAGAAGCTCGCGCGGTTACCCGCCAGAAAACTGTCGAGCGCGCCTGCTGCCTGAAGCTCGACAATGAACGCCTGAAGCTGGGCAATGTCGGCAGCGTCAAATTGCGATGGCAGATTGCCCGCCGCGAGAAAGGCGAAATAGGCATCAAGCTGCACCGCATAACCAGCAAAAATATTGGCAGGCAGCCCGGCAAAGCCGTCGACATTTCCGCCCGCACGCAGGAACGTCAGGTAATCGCGGTAAAACTCCGCCTGATCCGCCAGAACCGTTTCAAACAATCCGGTATCGGAAAGCGTTTCGAGATAGGCGCGCAGGGTCGCCTGATCGAGTGTCTGATACTCGCTCGGGCGGCGACCGCTGGCCAGAAACGCGAAATAATCACCCAGCGCGCTGCGATACTGGGATGCGAACGCAATCCCGCCATTTTCCAGAAAGGCTGCAATCAAGGCTTGGTCCGCAGCGCTCAGTTGCACAGCCAGCCCGCTTTGCGAAAGGAAAGCGATGGACTGCGCCAGCGCGTCTTGGCTTGCGCCGGTAAATTGGCTTGGCACTCCGCGTGCACGCACAAACGCGAAATAGGCCGACGTCAGTTCGGTGAACGATGCTGCGAACAGATCGCGGTTGCCGCCGCTCGCCAGAAAAGCGAGATAGGCATCGGCCAGCGCCCGGTCGCGCGCGGCCAGATCGGTGATCGCACCGGTGCGAGCGATAAAGGAAAGATAGGCGTCAATATCCGCCGCATTCGCCGCGCCGCTGGCAAACCCGCTGGGCACGCCGCCTGCGCGGATCAGGTCGAGATAATCGAGCACGAACCCGCTGTAGGCGGTCAGGAATTGTGCGCCCGAACCGCCATTTGCCAGAAACCGCAGATAGGCGCGGATGACATCCGCTTGCGCGGCGTTGAACGGTCTGCCGCCGTAACTTGTTTCAAGCTGCGCAGCGGCGGCAACCAACAGCGCCAGATCGCCGCTGGGAAAGGTATCGAGCGCGGGATTGGCGGCGGCCAGTTCCACCCGGCGACCTGCGGCGATAATATCGCTCGACGCGCCTGCTGCTGCCAGTCCGTCGCCCAGCGTCACGGGAATTCCGTTCAGCGCAGCCCCCACAGGCCCAGCATCGCCGCCGATCGCTGCGACAACTGGCTCCGACACGGCAGCAGTGTCGCGGTCCGGTTGCGACACCGGATCATTGGCGACGGTGCGCCGGGGTCCGCCTCCGGTGCTGGCACGCCACTGCGCACCGTCACGAAAATCCCGAATGCGGCCACCCGCGCGGCCGACGCGGACCGATCCGGTCAAAGCATGTCCGCTGGCGCTGCGATCATCGCCGACCGTGAAACGCGCAGAAGAACCCCCGCCTTCGACATTTGCCGCGCCGCCGCGCCGAACGCCGCCGATGACGCGCCCTTCCAGCCCCTCTGGCATGCGCACCACAGTGTCGCGCGTTGCACCTGCGGCCACGGTGACGGTGCCCTTGTGCAGGTCAATCGAGCCATCAGCGTTAAGCGTATAATCCGCCGCATCGACAAAGGATGCTGTGCCGCCGCCGGTCAAGGCGACCTGCGTGACGCCGCTGGTCTGGCTGGTGCGTTGACCGGTTTCCGGCTGGCTTGCCGCGTTGCTGAAGATCACATCATTGGCGCTGGCGGGCGCGCAAAGCGCGATGCCCGAACAGCCGATCAGGAGCATGCGCCAAGCTTGCGAGGAATGTGCGCGCGGCGAAGATTGTGCAATTACCGTCATGTTCTGGCCTCCTGAAACCGATCAAAACTCAAAGCGCGCACCGACCGAAACGGTCCAGCGGTCGTAATCAAACAGCGCAATGTTGCTCCAGTTGCGCGTGTAACTGGCCGAGGGCTGGACAAAGAGCCGGTCGAGCACGGCGACTTTGAACCCGGCACGCAGGTCCAGCCGTTCATCTTCGCGCTTGGTCAGAAACAGCGGGTCGGCAGCATCGTGGCGGCGCAGATCAAATGCGACGCCGCCGACCACCGCGACGCGCGGTGCGACGGGGACTTCGCCGCCGATATTGGCCGTGACAAAGCCAAAGGATTGCGCATCGCCCGCCTGCCGCCGCGTCTCTTCCTTGCCGCCGCTGAGATTGGCAGCAAAGATGCGCCCGACAAAACCGACACCGGCTGCGAACCGGTCCGCATCGCGCAGCGGGTCATTGTCGAAATTGAGCCGGTTCCACTGCGCCGACAGGCTGAGAGCGCGGCCCTGCGAAAGTGGCTTGGTGTATTGCGCGATGGCACCGAACGATGTGCGAAAGCCATCGTCATCCAACCAGAAATGCTGCACCTGACCGGACAAGGAAACGACGTCGCTATTGGCAAAGGTATGCGCATAGCCTGCCGTGCCCGTCAGCGCGGCCTGATCGAAAGTGTCATTGTCGAAATTGTCGCGCCAACTGCCCAGCGCCGAAGCAAACAGCCGATCTTGTCGCCCGATGGCGGTGACGCCTGAAACCCCGGCGGTGACTTCGTAAAACTCGTCCTCTTGCGCCACGGCGCCCGCGCCCAGTTGACCCGCGCCAAGGAAGCTGAACAGCGGAATGACGATAGTGTCGAGTTCGGTCGCGGTGTTGATGTTGTCGTCAAAGCCGACCCGCGCATCGACAAAGCCGCTGACATCGGACCCGCCGCCTGCAATCTGGCGATCAAACTGACGGACAAATCCGGTAAAGCGCTGGCGCACCGGATCGGGCAGGGTCGGATCGTCGACCACGCTGGCAAATTGATCGCGCGCGGTGTCGATATCGCCCGCCAAGGCAAAGGCACGCGCCAGTTCAGCGCGAGCCGCTGCATTATCCGGCTGCACCGCGAGTACGCGCTGCATTGCGATAATCGCTTCGCCGTATCGGCCTGCGTCGATGGCTGCGATACCAAGCTGATAATCGAAACGGGGATCGCCAGCCCGCTCAGCGGTTTGCTGAGCCAGCGCGCTATAGGCGGCCTCAGCCTGTTCGGGAGACAACTGCGCCGTTTGTGCCAGGGCGACGGTCCCGGGCAGTAATGCATACAATGCGATTGCAGATGCTGCGCGATAAGTGACCGATTTGGATACGCTAGCGAATGTGCATGTCATGATGTGCCTGCCCCCGGGCTTTGCCAGATGTTAGGCAAAGCAATTGGAGCAGGTGAGCGCTCAAGTCCGCTGACAAGCGCTGTCAGTCAGATGACAATCACTGTTAAAGCGTCTAGGCCGCCAGTTGCGCCTGCTTAGTGACAAGTTCCAGCAGGCTGTCGGCGGGCATGGGCCGTCCGATAAAATAGCCTTGCGCATAGTCACAGTCCAAAGTCCTCAGGAATTCAAGGCATTCGGCGTCTTCGATCCCTTCGGCCACGACCTTGAGACCCAATTCATGCGCCAGTTGCACCGTTGACCTGACAAGCATCGCATCGCCGTGGTCGACATGCGCGTGTTGGACAAAGGCGCGGTCAATCTTGAGTTCGGAAATGGGCAATTGCTTGAGATAGCTGAGTGCCGATTGTCCGGTGCCGTAATCGTCCATAGAAATGGCGATGCCGCGGGCACGGAAACCATTGAGCGCGGCAATCGCTGCGTCTGGATCGTCTAGCTCAGCAGATTCGGTTACTTCAAATGACAGCCTGCCAGCGGGCACACCCATTTTTACGATCAGCGCTTCGGCGCGGCTGACAAAACTTTCAGCCGACAGGAGCTTTGCCGAAATGTTCACTGCCGCACCTAAAGTTATTCCGCGTTCACACCACGAGCTCATGTCCCGGATTGCCTGACAGATGACATGCAAGGTCAAATCTTCGATCCGCCCGCTTTCCTCAGCAAGCGGGATGAAGCTGTCCGGTGGCAACATGCCGCGCACCGGGTGTTCCCACCGCACGAGCGCCTCCGAACAGGTTATCTGGTTCAGTTTCAGGTCCAGCTTCGGTTGGTAATAGACCTTGATCTGGCCTTCGTGAATTGCGGTGTCGAGCTCTCCCATCAGCGACACTTGCTGTTCAAGCAACTCGCTCTGGCTTGCTTCGTGCAGCCACCAGTTCTTGCCTTTGCCAAGTGCGGCGCTGGCGGCGTGTTCAGCGTGCCCGATCGCTTCAGGACCAGTCAGCGGCGCAATCCCAAAATGCAGTGTGACGTCGACCCTTCGTCCGCCAATTTCCACCGGATGGCGCATGATTGCTCTGAGCCCGGCCAGCGACTGGTCGATTTCCGCCATGTCGAGCGATGTGCACCAGGCAAGAACGCGGTCGTCCACCCGGTAAATCGGTTTGCCGCAACCCGCCACTTCAAGCCGTTCGACAACCCGGTTAAGCATATGGCCCAAATCATCCTGGCCAATCACCGCTTTCAAAGCGTCGAACCCTTCGATCATCCCGGCGATGATATTGACCTGACCACTGACAGCGGCGTCTTCGCGCATCGCAACCGCGTTGGGCATGCCGCTGGAAGCATCAGTCCTGCGCCGGGCGACAAAATCGTCACGGGCAATCCGGATCATCCGCACCGCCATTGCCGCTGTGATCGCAAGCATTGCCGGGACGATTTCAAACCAGATAGCGAATGTGGTCTGGGCAATATGGGCCAGCACCACCATCGTCACCATGCCAGCCCCTGCAATCTGTATCGTCGCCGTCCGATTTCGGGCCTGTAACACGGCAAAAGCAATCATCAGCGCGATTGTCAGCGGCAAAGGCCATGATCCATAGGACGGCCGGCCCGCCAGCAATGTTTCGGCTCCCAGCGCCTGAACCAGCACGCCGGGCACGACGCCGTAGCGCGGAACCGGATAGCGATCGCCCATTTCGATAGCGGTCGCGCCAACAACCACGTCTTTGCCCCGCAATTCGGCGGGATCAAACTCGCCGCGCTCAATCGCGATGAAGCTGTGGCGCGGAATTGAATTGATATTGATTGCATAATTGATCGGGAAATTCTCACCCACTGCGCCCGATTGATCGGCCACATAGGCCGCCAACGACGGACGCGGAGAGCCATCGGTGATGGTGCCCATCGGCATCCGGCGGATAAATCCATCAGGGTCAGGGGCAATCGATACCGAACCGAGCTTTACATGATCGCGCAGCGCTTCCACTGGTAGGGCATCCAGTTTGCGAGAATCCCCATAACTTGATGACTGGGCAAAGGTGGGCACGATAACCGGCGCTGCGGCAGCCGCCACAGCGCGAGCGAATTCTTCGTCCCCGCCAAGGTTGGAACGGCTGGAAAAATCGACATCGAACGCAATCGTCCGGACCCCGGCATCATCTAGCTGACGCACCAAGCGGGCGTAATGTTCGCGCGGCCAAGGCCATTCCTTGATCGCGGCGATGCTGGCGGCATCCATCTCGACGACATGGACCTGACCGCTGGCGGGTTTATCGGACAGGGCAAAACGGGCTTGCTGATAGATGTCTTCGGCAGCGCGAAAATTGCCGGTCACGGCCCCGCCCGCGCAGGCCACTGCGATGGCGAGCACGATGAGCAGGCGAATCCAGTTATCGCTCAGCGAAAGGCGAGGGCGCGGCATAAGTAACTAGCGACCAGTCAGTCAAGCAGGCCGCGGCCACGACCGCCGCCACCGCCGTTACCGCCACCGTTGCCGTTTCCATTGCCGGTATCATCGGGATCATCAGGATTGGCGGGGTCGGAAGGATCATCAGGATCGGAAGGGTCGGAAGGGTCAGCACCATTTTCATCGCCAACATCATTGCCATTTCCAAAGCCGCCGAGATTGGCTCCGGCGCCAATTTCAACTCCGCCCGAACCATCAATATCTAGCTCTACTCCAACATCAACTCCGCCGCCGCCATTACCGCCACCGCCGTTGCCGTTGCCGTTGCCGTTGCTGTTGCCGTTACCGTTGCTTGCATCAGCGCCTTGATCGTCCGAACCGCCAGCGCCTAGGTCAACTCCGACGCCCACTCCGCCATTGCCGTTGCCATTGCCATTGCCGCCGCCATTGCCGTTGCCGTTGCCGTTGCCATTGCTTGCATCATCGGCACCATCGTCAGAGCCGCCAAGATCAACGCCCCCTCCGGCCCCAGCACCGCCATTGCCGTTGCCGTTGCCGTTGCCGTTGCCGTTGCCGTTGCCATTCGACGCTTCATTGGCCGGTCCGTCGAGGATCAATCCGTTGCCGGAATTGATGGGTCCCAACCCGTTTTCTCCCGGAGAGATCGGATTGTCGAAACCACCCGACCCAAGTCCATTGCCGCCGCCGCTACCATTGCCCGGACCGCGATCAACGCCGCCGCCTTGCGAACAGCCGCCTTGAAAGCACACGCTGTTGTCGGGTGCGGCGATGACGCCTGTTTGATCGTCTGATCCGCCGCCATTCTGACCTGCAGAATTTCCGCGCGATTCTCCGCGCCCCTCTGATCTGTCATCTGCGCTGGCGCCGCGACCGCTGGCGGTATCGGCCACTATGGCAGCCAGAACGATCCTGCTCTGGCCAGACACAAAGCCGCCCGACACGTCGTCGAGATCGACCGGTGAACTGGTTATCGAGGCGTTGATCCGCTGCGCAGAATTGGACAGATCCGGTGCGGTGAAGGGGTTTGCTGACGCGGCTGACGCGGTGCGGCCAGCCGAATCACTGGCCGATGGACCATTTGCCTTTGGTGTGCCAGCCGCTGGATTATTCGCCGCCGAGGTGCTCGCAGGCACGGCGCTGGCAGCGGGGGTGTCAGCTGGGCGCGCGGGCGAATCGATCACTTTGCGCCCATCGCCTTCGACGATCAGGCGGCGGTCATCACCCGCCGCCACCATCGCCACCGACCCTGGCAGGATCAAATCGCGCGCGCCGCCATCAAGCGTCGAGGTTTCCACCGCGCCTTCGGTCACCTGCAGCGTCGCCCCTTCTTCAGCGACGGTGATCGAGAAAGTCGTGCCTTTCACCACGGCGGCGAGATAGGGCGTATCAACTCCGAAATGCGGATTGGGCTGGCGTCCGATGTTGAAGAGCGCGCTGCCAAAATCCTGAATGATCTGCACCACCGAACGGTCGCGCTCGGCTGCGGGAATCCGAATCCGCGAATTTTGACGGACGGTTACAAATTCGCGCCCACGCACCAGCACCGCGCTTGACCGGGCAGCGGTGCGAATTTGATCTCCATTATCCAGAACCGATCCGGCGCGAGCTGCGCGCTGACCGTTTTCGTCGATGATCGTCACCGATCCGCTGGCCTCGCTAATGGTCCAGGGTCCGCTTTGAGCAAACGCGCTGGTTCCACTCATGAGCAAGGCAAGAGGCGCAAAATGAACAAGTGAGAGTCGCATATCAAATCTCCAAGCCTGCACAATAAAGCCGGAGATGTTCAACAGTGGTTTCGGGAAAGGGTTAAGCTTTTCTTAAATTGACAGAACTTTAACCGTTCGGGCCGCATAGATGCGTGGTTTTTTGAGGGATGTCTGTTGCAATCACGCCTTAATCTTCTGGCGCTTTGTCTTGCGATTTCACAAGGTTCAGCCGCTGGCGCGCAGGACGCGCTCGACCAGACCGACCCCTCGCAGGAGGAGGAGCGGCGGACTGAATTTGCTCCAGCCCCCCAATCGGTGCGAATCGAATTCGAACCTGTGCTCAGCACGCCTTCGATCCGGACAGAGCAAGCACGTATTGATGTGGGTGCGATCGTCATTGACGGCTTGATTGCGATGGAACGCAGTGAATTTGCCCCGGTGCTCAATGATTATATGGGCCGAACGCTGGAAAGTTCGGATCTGGCGCAATTGACAGACAGCATTGCAGGCCTCGCCCGCGCGCGCGGTTATCTGTTTGCCAATGCGTGGATCGCGCCCCAACCGCTGGTCGCCGGGACGCTCAGGGTGCAGGTCGATGAAGGCGTGATCGATGAAATTCGTGTTCTTGGATCGCAGGACCCAGCGATCCCGCGAATGCTTGAACCGCTGCGCAATGGTCGTCCGGTTTCAATTGCTGCGCTCGAACGACAAGTCCTGCTCGCGGATGATTTACCCGGCGTCCATTTGCGCGGCACGAGGTTCGAACGCGAAGGCGACAGCGGGGTTTTGATCGTTGAGGCAAGTCGTCAGGACTGGGTTGGCAGGGCTTCGTTCGCAACCGATGGCACCCGCCCCGTGGGACCGGAACGCGCGCGCATTGATGTTGATGCCAACGGCCTGTTATTCGACAGCGATGGCGTCGATTTCAGCTTTACCGTGACCCCGTTCGAACCGGATGAACTGATATTTTTTAGCACTCGTTACAGTGTCGTTCTGGGCAGCGCCGGCACATTGCTCTCCGTTTTCGGCTCCTATTCCAAGACTGAGCCGGGAGCCTATCTTTCCGATAACGAAATTCTCGGCGAATCGTGGCGGGCCGGCGTCCGTGTGCGGCACCCCGTAATTCGCCGGCGGTCGGGCGGGCTGTGGCTGGAAGGCAGCGCCGAAGTTCAGGATCTAAGTCAGGACCGATTTGGCGCGCTCGCTCGCCATGACCGGATTTCGGTCGCCCGGCTCGGCGCCTATGGGTTCCTTGACATGGGCGACAAAGGAATCGGCGGCGTGCTGCGATCACGTCTTACGATCAGTCAAGGGCTCGATCTGTTTGGCGCGACCCATTTGGGCGACGCGCTCGCCTCCCGGCTCGATGCGCCGGTGGATTTTACCACGGTTGACTGGTGGATCGGATACAGCCGCAATCTCGGAAGCGGGATCAGCCTCTCATTGGACGCCGCCGCGCAATTGGCCACCACGCCGGTGCTGGTTGGCGAAGACATCGGACTTGGCGGAAATTTCTATCTGCGCGGCTATGATTTCAGCACTCGAACCGGGGATAAAGGTATTATGGGCGTGGGCGAGCTGCGATACGATCTGCCCGGCGCATTGGGACCGCTCGAACAAGTGCAGCTTTACGCATTTGCCGATGGCGGCGTTGTCGGTAATCTCGCGGACGGAACCGGCGGCGGCTCGCTCGCATCAAGCGGAGGCGGACTGCGCGCCGACATCACCAACCGGCTCGACTTCGGCGTTGAAGTCGCAGTTCCGCTGACCGGGCCGCGCTATGATACCGACGATGAAAGCCCCCGGATCAATCTGCGGGTGAGCCAGTCGTTCTGACGTCACTGCCCGGTTGATTTCACCGCCTGATTTCGGCGCAGGCCGCGTGGTAGACCAGCCCTATGCAGCCAAACCGGGCGGCATCCACGATTCCACGATTTGCGTCGCTGCTCTGCGAATGATCCGGTCAACTGAAAAAGTAGTTCGAGTTTGCGAGCGCATTTGCGAGCGTGTTTGTCGGCGTTTTAGGTTGCGCTGCGCCATGTCGAGCCGCCAGGCAAGTCCAGCGCCATTGACGTTCTGGATTTCAAGTCCGGGAAATGCGTTGCACTCAAGCACTTGGGCACCCCGCTCCGCGTCGATCACAATATCCACCCCGACATAACCCAGGTCCAGCGCCGCCGAGCAACGCTTCGCCGCGCGCACTGCATCGTCCCACATGGGGATCGGCTCGCCAATCAAGCACTCTCCGGTCGAAGGGTGATATTCAATCTCTTCTGTACCCAGCACCGCGCGGAAAATCGCGCCGGTCCTGAAATCAATCGCTGCACCCACGGCACCCTGATGCAGATTTGCGCGGCCGCGCGATTCAGTGGTGGGCAAACGGGTCATCGCCATCAAGGGCACATCGCCAAGGCATATAATGCGCAGATCGGGCAGCCCAAATGGCACAAGCCGAGCAAAATCTGGGTGCGTGCGGATCAATGGCTCAAACAAAGCCGCGTCGGCATTTGCACCCTCCAGCGACAATTCACCCCGCATGATGCAATTGACATGCTCGCGCAGCATTCGCGGCGTCAGGGTCTCGCCGTTGAGTTTGCGCCAGCCCTTGGCATTGCGGCCATCGACCAGGATCACGCCTTCGCCGCGCCGCCCACGATTGGGCTTTACGGCAAAGGCATCGGGCAGCGTGGCAAAATCGAACTCAGCCAATTGCACCTCATCCTCGATCAGCGCCAATGTTTCAGGGACCGGCACTCCGAGCGCGGCGAGCCGTTTTTTGGTCTGAAATTTCTGATTGACTGCCATGATCGCTGCACGGGAATTGTGGCTCATAATCAGAGCATTACGGCGGTTCATTCCAAGCACAGTCATCTTCAGTCTCCTTTTGCAGCACGGAACCGCGTCAGTTCGGACAGACGCAGGCCTTGGTATCGACCCATCAGGATCATCAGAATTACAGAGGCAATCGGCAGGGTCAGCGGGTTGCCGAGCGCAAACTCGATCAGGATCGGGGAAGCGACCAGCGCCTGGATCAACATCGCCACGAACAAGGTCGTGCCGGTCATCTTGAAAGCGCTGCGGGGGCCGTCTGATTCCCAGGCATTCCACCAGCGTTCGACCACCAGCGCCGTGACCACCACGGGAAAGGCGCTGATAAGCACCATCTTGTCGAGATTGATCGCCAGCAAACCCAGCGCCGACACGACGATCCCGATCAGTGCGCCAAGATAGGCGACTCTCGAAAGCGCAAACATCCGCAGCACCGGGGCGCAGGCCATGCCGACCAAAATGGCTGAGGTGGAAATTGTTGGCCCAACGATGGGACCGGACTGAAGGTAAGACAGCGCCAGCAACATCGGAGTAAACAGACCGAAGGTCTTCCAGCCAAGGATAGAACGCACGAATACAACCACGGCCGCTCCAACTGGCAGCGCCAGCAGCAGATGCAGGTTTGGAAGATTCCACGGCCTTGCCGGATCGCCCAGAACGACATGCACCATGCGGGTCAGCAATGTGTTCGAATGGTCAAACAGCGCCCAGACTACAGCCATGAATGTTGCCACCAGCGCGGCAACCGCCAGCCATCTCATCCGGCGTAGAGCAATATCTCCGGGGAGGACGATCTCTTGTTCAGAAAGCATGGCTCACCTCCAGCTCAAGCCGGTAACCCGAACGGTCAAAGTCAGGATCGGACGAATTGCGCACGACGTAACGTGCCTCTGTCGAAATGCGCCACGCGCCGGGACTGTAGGTCAGGGTGAGTTCCGGCCAGAACAGATCGTCTTCGCGCACCCCGCCGCCCGCAAGTGGGCGGCCAGGAAAGGACAGACGTTGATAGGTCAGTTCCGAACGCAGCCTTAGATCACGCGCGATTGGGCGCTGATAGCTGGCTTCCGCCCGCCAGCGGTCCAGCTCGCGGAACGGCGTGTCTGAATCGATAGATTCGTAACGTCCGCGTAGAAAAGCATAGTGGTTGGCACCAAAGCGATAGCGATATTCGCCATCGATACGCGGTCCGCTGCCGTCCGACTTTGCAACGTCATCATAACTGCGTTCGCGCCAGCTGGCGCCCAGTTGAACGCGGCTCGTGTCGTCAAAATGATGTTCGACCTCGCCGCCGACTTCCCATTCATCCGCCGAGGGTGCCTCTGCGAGAAACAGATTATCGCTGCGTTCGCCAAATGCACTGATCGATGTATCCTCGGTCAGGTCATAGCGCCCCGTGAGGCGCGCAGCATTCAACCACCTCCCAGCGCGTCCCCGCTCGTCAAACTCATAGCGCGAGACGCTGTTGCTGAAGGTGACAGAGGTGTCGTCTTTTACCACCGATAGCGTGGGGATCGCAACGAATACCAGCGCATTGCCATTGACCGATTCGTCTTCGATGCGAATTCTTGATCCGGTTGAAACCGCGCGGGCGGTAACCCGCAGACCGGGTTCAAGACGCCAGCCAGAATGATCTTGCACCACGGGCGCTTCCTGATCGGTGTCGAATTCGCTTTCCTGAGAATCGCTGTTAGCGGTTTCGGCATTGGCA
This sequence comes from Qipengyuania sp. ASV99, assembly GCF_047872805.1. Taxonomy (NCBI): domain Bacteria; kingdom Pseudomonadati; phylum Pseudomonadota; class Alphaproteobacteria; order Sphingomonadales; family Erythrobacteraceae; genus Qipengyuania; species Qipengyuania sp. ASV99. The sequence goes on from NZ_JBLQUK010000005.1 coordinate 194,015, forward strand.
GCCGTCGCCAATCCCAATGTTGATGCCGATAGCACCAGCGCAATGGCGACGGGTTGGCAAAGGTGGTTAGTCACAAATAAGGCTCCCTGGCGGTGCCGGCTGTTCGTCCTGCTCGGACCATTGCGCGGCGGTTCGAGTGGCAAACGGGAGCTCGTGCGAAATTATTCCGGCGTCAGGCGCAGAAATATTTTTTCATTCTTATGGAATAAAGCGCTTACCTGATCCGTTCAGCGCATGCGCCCGCGGTCCACAAAGAGCCTGAGGAACATCAGGCTTTCAGTGGTTGCAGGACAAATTTAGTTTATCTGACATTGCAAAATTTCGGCATTGCCGGACCAGACAGGGGAACATTATGTCGAACAAAACAATCATGCGCGCGTTTGGCGGCAGCGGGGCATGCGCCTTGCTGCTTGGTGCGCAGGCGGCGCATGCCGAATTGCCGCGCCTGGAATATCAATTCGAAGGTTTCGACATCCGTTTGACGGGCGGCGCTGCCGCGCAAGCTGCGGTGTTTGAAGACGATGAAGCACCAACCGAATCCCCTGACGCACAGATTGACCTGTTCGCCCGGCTCAATATTCAGTGGACTTCGCCCGATGGCATTATCATCGGCGCGAATATTCAGCAGAACAATCGCCGCCGCGAAAGCGAAGTGCTCGAAGCGGGTGAGGTTTACGGTTTTGTTTCAAGCGATTATGGGCGGCTGGAAGTGGGCCGACAGGATGGGCCAGCGGACACGCTCGCCTTTGCTGCGCCGCTGGTTGCGCTCGGCCAGGTGCGGGGTGAATTTTCGCGCTACGCCGGGACACAGGCCTTGCTCCGCCCGCTCGACACGCGCGATGCTTTCAAAGTGATCTATCTGTCGCCGCCCATTGCGGGCCTGCGCGGCGGGGTTTCATGGTCGCCCAGGGCGCGCCAGAATGCCGACGCCGACAATCCGCGTTCGCGCGTCATCCTGGATGATGCGGTGGAGCTTGGCCTGCAATATGCGCAGCCTGTGGGCGATTGGATCTTGGGTGCCAGCGGCAGCTATGCCTTTGGCGAGGCTGACCCGATTACCACTCGCACCGACCTGTCAAGCTGGAGCGTGGGCGCAGAGGCGCGGCGCGGCCCTTTGCGGATCGGCGGCGCCTATGTTGACCGCGGCGATTCAAATCGGCTGACGGCTGGATTTGACCAATGGGAGATCAATGGCGGGGTCAGCTGGGTCGAAACATTGTGGGGCGTCGCGGGGAGCGCCGCCTTCACTAAGGCGTCCGACCGCGAAAATCGTTTGATCGGCGTCGGCGGGTATTACCGTTTGACCCCAAATATTGAATTGCGCGCCGACGTGGTTCAGTTTCGAGAGGAATTTTTCAACACGCTCATCACCAATGATGGAGTGATCGGTGTGGTGGAGGTGCAGCTGACCATCTGATCTGCCGGAAACGCAATAAAGGAGCCGGACTGCATCATTGCAGTCCGGCTCCTTTTCTATGTGTGATCCGGAAATCTATCTGCGTTCCAGCGCTGCCTGTTCATCCGAGCCGACGATCGGGTCGCTGTCGATCATTTCATCGACCGCTGCCACCACTCCAACAGCAGCGTCCCCGCCCGCCAATCGCATTTCGCCGATTGGCTCGGCGCGGCGGCCCATTGCCTCCACTTGCCATCCGTCCCCGCTGTTGTGCGCGCAGGCCACGGCATCATTGGTCCCGCCTGCCCCTTCCAGCATGAACTGCCGACACAATTGCCCATCAAGGTTGCGGAATGTCAGCACCACTTCGCCCTGACCAAGACCGCCCAGATCCACCGCTTGGCCGCTGGGCGCAGTGTCGAGCATCGCAGCAATGGCCGGAGCCGCATTTACCCCGTCTGCGGAGGCTAGCACCATGGCGCCATCGCCCGAACCGCTGCCCGAGCCATCGCCGCCGGTGAGCAGCGGTCCGCCGATCATTACCCCGACCACCAGCGAGGCAGCCATCGCGGCAAATTGCGGCCAATGCCAAGCCGCGCGCGGTGAATCAGCACCGCCGTCATTGGCTGCGAAAGACGCATGGCGCTGCGCCCGACTGGCTGCGAAATCAACGATTTCTGCGCTCTGCGGCCCGCCGACAATCGCTGTCAGATGGTCAGGCACATCCGCACCCAGCACGGGGGCGAAGGCATCGCGGACCAGATGCGCCGTGTCCGCCGACCCATCGTCTGCCAATGCGAGCGTCTCAGCCCGTTTCGCCAGAACAGGATCGTTGTTGATCGCCTGCTCGATCTGTGCTGCTTCGGCATCGTCAAGCGTGCCATTGAGAAACGCAGCCAGTTGAGCGTCAGAATAAATGCCGGTCATTGCACTTCACCTTGCGGGGCGACAATTTTGGCGAGCGCTGCCTTGGCCCGAGACAATCGGCTCATCACAGTGCCAATCGGCAGATCGAGCGCATCGGCGGCCTCGCGGTAAGTGTATTCCTCCAGCATGACCAAAGCCACAACATCGCGTTGTTCACGCGGCAGACTGTCGACCGCCGCGCGCACCATGCGCATTGTCGCCTGTTGCTCGGCGACGGCAATGCCGTCTTCACCAACATGGTCGATCATCTCGCCTATATCATCATGCGCCACCCGATTGTGCGCGCGGCGGCGATCATCAAGCCAGGTGTTGCGGGCAATCCGAAACAGCCAGCGGTCAAGCTGGGTTCCGGGTTGCCATTGATCGAGATTCATCATCGCTTTCTCCAGACTGGCCTGCACGACATCGTCGGCGTCGGCCAAATTGCCCGTCAGCACCCGGGCAAATCGCCGCAAACGCGGGATCAGCGCGATCAGCTCCTGCCTTGTTGTTTCGTCCGGTGTCATCTGACGTGTCATTGTGCCAACGGTTCATCTGAAGGAAATATTCCGCCCCTTAGCGTAAACGCTTGTAAAAAAAACCTGCAGTTTCATGCCCGGGTCGCTATGCGCATGATGGTCACGCGGAAATGCAGAAGCCAGATTTGGAGGAAGCCGTGTCACGTCTGAACATCTGGATTGCCGGTTTGCTCGCTGCAATATTGCTGGTCACGCCTGGAATTGACGTGCTTCACGCTCCCCTCGCCGCTCAAGATGCTGGCGGCGGCGGTGATGACGATGATGATGATGATGATGACGGTGGTGACGATGCCGGAGATGACGACGGCGACCTAGATGACCCGGACGATGACGACGCGGGCGGAGACGACGACGCGGGCGGAGACGACGACGCGGGCGGCGATGACGACGCGGGCGGCGATGACGACGCGGGCGGCGATGACGACGCAGGCGGCGATGACGACGCAGGCGGCGATGACGACGCAGGCGGCGATGACGACGCGGGCGGCGATGACGACGCGGGCGGCGATGACGACGCAGGCGGCGATGACGACGCAGGCGG